>CALJHI010000101.1 GCA_938075575.1 uncultured SAR86 cluster bacterium
GTTGCATACAAGATCTAATTGAGGCATCGTAATAAAGATTAAATTACCTTATATATTAAAAATAACTAACGGATTAACATCATGAAATATTTATCAATTATTAAAACTTTTATATTTATTCTAGCTTATAACTCTTTTGCAATAGCAGACCACCATTCTAGTTCTGAGCATGGATCTAAAACAAAATATGTTACTTATAATCAAATTGGTAATCCTGCAGATGTCCTTGAAGTTAAAACAGAAGTTTCACGTGCATTAAATAAAGGTGAAGTGCGGGTCAAAGTATTAGCAGCACCAATTAACCCCTCTGATGTATTACAAATAGCAGGAATGTATGGTGTTGATGCTGTATTACCTGCTAGGCCAGGCAGTGAAGGCGTTGGCCGAGTAACAGAGATAGCACCAGAAGTTAATAGTTTAAAAGTAGGTCAGTTGGTTCTTCTTGCTAGTGGAAATACCTGGGCAGAAGAATTGGTAGGTCCAGTTTCAGGCTTTTTACCTTTACCTGACTTAGGCCCTATCAGCGCTGATGTAATTGAGCAGCTTGCAATGTCAGCTGTTAATCCATTAACTGCCTTACTTATGCTTACTTCTTTTGAAGATATTAATGAGGGCCAATGGATCGCACAAAGCGCTGCTAATTCTGCGGTTGGAGGTTATGTTATTCAATTAGCTAAACAGCGAGGAATAAAAACTGTAAATATCGTTCGTCGTGAAGGTTTAGCCGAAGATTTAAAGTCTAAAGGAGCAGATATTGTTTTAATTGACGGACCAGATCTTGCTGAGCAAATTGCAGAGGCAACTGGCAACGCACCAATCATGTTAGCTCTTGATCCGGTTGGTGGTGATACTTATGGTCGTTTAGCAGATAGTTTGGGTTATGGCGGCACCCTGGTCACTTATGGAGTGCTATCAGGAAAGCCAGCAACTCTTAATACAGGAAAGGTTATTTTTAATGATACTCGCCTAAGAGGTTTTTGGCTCTATAAGTGGTACCAAACAGCAACTATGCAGGATAAGCAAGAAGCTTTTGGGCAGGTAATCCCACTTATTGCAAACGGCACGCTAAAGGCCAATATTGACTCACGTTATTCAGTTGATCAGATTGAAGAAGCTGTCACTCGTGCTTGGTCAGGAGGCAGAAATGGAAAGGTGCTTATTGTCCCAAGTCCTATAGAATAATTTATACTGATGTCGATTTGGAATGATTTAACCTGGGTTGAGGGTATTAGGTCTCATTCTTTATCTATTTTCTTTGACACCGTTTCATTGGCTGGATATCCAACATTTTTAATACTATTCATCTCATTTGGTTATTTCTATTGGTCTCCATCAAGGTTTTCTAGGGTAGCAATGATGTTGTTTATTTCAGGCCTAATAAATGCTTTTCTTAAAGATTTCTATCAAGATGCAAGGCCTGCAATTGAACTAATGTTAGATCCAAAAGTTGGTACCTCTTATGGTTGGCCTAGTGGACATTCTCAGATTGCAGTTACTCTGTGGGGACTACTTGCATATGAATTAAAAAATAAATGGGCAACTTTTGGAGCAATTACAATAATAATATTAATTGCTTTTAGTAGAATGTATTTAGGAGTCCATGATCTTGGTGATGTTTTTGCCGGATTAATAATTGGAGGATTAATTCTTTCTATTTGGCATTACGCTGTGATTAATAATTGGTATGAGAATTTATCCAAAAGATCCTGGCTAATGTTAATACTTTTTTTTCAATTAATGCTCTATATTTTTTACCCTTCTCATGAAAATCATGAACTAAGCATATGGTTTTTAGGCGTAATGACTGGTTGGTTTATTGGAGCTTCAAATATTAAGATAATTTCCAATCCTTTAAAAAAGTTATTAACATCAATTTTTGCAATTTTTATAGTCTTCTTTCTTTTAATAGTTATCACTGAAATAGAAAAAGGGATTATTGCTGCAGGATTGACCGGATTTATATTTAGTTACTGTCTTGGTATGACTTTTTCAATTTTAGTAACTTGGGTGATACCACGTTTGTTGAGGTTAGTACGATTGGCTTCATAAAACACAATAATTTTTTTAAGATATATAAAGGAGAGTGAAAATGAGACAAATCCAATTAAAGAAACCCGGTGGCTTGGTAAATATTTTAGTTTGTGATGCTGAAATTCCTAAACCAAATGATAATGAGGTTGTTATTAAAATTGCTGCAAGTAGTTTAAATTATCATGATCTTCTAGTAGCCTTAGGTTTTATTCCTACTGATGATAATAGAGTCCCTCTTTCAGATGCAGCAGGAGAGATAGTAGAAATTGGGGCTGATGTGGTTGACTGGAAGAAGGGAGATAAGGTGATGAGTGTCTGTTTTCCTAATTGGCAGAGCGGACCACCAAAATACGAGCTTTTAAGTTTTATAGGTGATCATGAAGATGGTTATGCAACAGAATATATTGCTATTCAAGAGACAGCTATAACAAGAATTCCAACCAATATGAGCTTAGAGGAAGCAGCAACACTTCCGTGTGCAGGTTTGACAGCTTGGCGAGCTTTAGTCGACGATGGAAATCTTAAAGCTGGAGAAACGGTTTTAGTTCAAGGGACAGGAGGAGTTTCAATTTTTGCTCTTCAATTAGCTAAGTCAATGGGAGCCAAAGTTATCGCAACATCATCTTCAGAAGAAAAATTAGAAAAACTTAGATTACTTGGAGCTGATGAGGTAATAAATTATAAAGAAACCCCCGAATGGGGCAAAGAGGTTTTAGCTAAAACAAATAATCAAGGTGTTGATCATGTTATTGAGGTTGGCGGAGGCGGAACTTTTGCTGAATCTGTGAGGGCTGCAAAGCTTGGCGGGCATATTGCGCTAATTGGAGTTCTTAGTGGACCTAATGCAAGTGAAATAGTTCTACCGAGGATTTTCCTCAAACAAATTAGAATGAGTGGTATATCAATGGCTAATAAAGAATCTCAAAAGGCCATGATCAAATACTTGGAAAAGACTGATATAAAGCCAGTAATAAGCGATACTTTTGATTTAGCTGATTTAGCTAAAGCTTTCCAACATCAAATAGATAATAAACATTTTGGAAAAATATCTATTACGATGGAATAAATCTTATTTATAAATTTATATGAAAAAAGCTATTGATATTTTTGGCGAATGGGCTAGGAATGGTAAGGATGTTGGCATGGAGCAAGGACATGCATCATCTGTAGAAGAAATGCTCAATTTTTCTTTAGATGAGAGAGCTTCTATTAATAAAAATTTTAGTTTTTTAGATGTTGGATGTGGGAATGGCTGGGTAACTAGAAAAGTTTCAAATAATTCTCTTTGCTCTCAGGCTATTGGTATAGATGGAGCAAAGCAGATGATTGAAAATGCTAAATCTAGAGGCGGCTCAGAAGAATATCTCTGCACCAATATTGATGAATATAAACCAGAGATAAAATTTGATCTTATTCACTCAATGGAGGTAATGTATTATTTAAGCAACCCTGGGATTATTATAAAAAAAATATCTGACTTATGGTTAAAAGATAATGGAAGGCTAATCATTGGAATTGATCTTTATTATGAAAATAATGATTCACATAGTTGGCAAGAAAAAGTCGGAACACCAATGTTAATGTTAAAAGAATCAGAGTGGGTAGGGCTACTAAAGAAAGCTGGTTTAAGAGAAGTTCAATCCTGGCGGGCCAATCAAAGTAATGATTGGGCTGGGACTTTAGTCTTGACTGGAAAAAAATAGGAAAATATATAAATGTCTAAATTTAAAGGTAAAACAGCAATTATTAGTGGCGGAGCTGAGGGTATAGGGCTGTCAATTGCCAAGGCACTAGGTGAACAAGGAATGAATATAGTGCTTACAGATATTAATCAACAAAATCTTGAAAATGCTGCCAAAGAATTAGAAGAATCAGGTGTTCCAGTTCTAACTGCAAGACTTGATGTGGCTGATGAGGAGCAGTGGAAGCATATAGCAGAGAAAGCGAGTGAGCGATTTGGGAAACTGCATATGGTAGTTAATAATGCTGGAGTTGGTGGAGATTCAGTATCAGTTGAAAATCAAGAGAAAAAAGGATGGCAATGGACACTTGATGTAAATCTTATGGGCGTTGTCTATGGAGCTAAAACTATAGTCCCTTTTATCAAGAGTCATGATGAGGGAGGATGGATTGTAAACGTTGCCTCAATGGCTGGCATGGGTGGCTTTCTTCATGGCGGGGCATACAATGCAACCAAAGCAGCAGTGGTTGCTTTATCAGAAAGCTGGTATGAGGAATTAAGTTCTCAAAATATTAACGTTTCTGTTTTATGTCCTGCTTTTGTTAAGACGCGAATATATGATTCAGAAAGAAATAGACCAGAGCAGTATAAATCTGAGATTTCTAGCCCAGAGAGCAATAACAGCTTTCTCAAAAAAACCAAAAAAATGATAGAAAATGGAATAGAAGTTTCCATTGTTGGTAAGCGAGTTGTTGAAGCCCTTAACAATGGAGAGTTTTATATTTTTACCCATCCAGGCTATCGTTCAGAAATACAAGATAGATTTAAAGCTATAGATGAGGCTTTTAAAGACTCCGAAAAAAGCATTGCACTTAAAGAGGTACCAAATCAGTAAAATGGTTTTATCAAATACAAGAAGGAGTAACTAATTATCAATAAAGTTGCTTTAATTACCGGGGGGTCCTCAGGAATAGGTTTTGCCTATGCAGAGCATCTTATTAAAGAAGGCTGGTATGTTCAAATTGTTTCTAATGACAGGGACAGATCATTTAAAGCTGTAAAGAAGCTCAATAGCCCAAATGTTAAGAACTTTATTTATGATCTTTCAAAAAAAGACTCAATCTCTAAGCTTTATGAAGAAGTAGATACACCAAATTTATTAGTTGCTTGCTCTGGAGTAGCTGCTAATGGAAAAGCTGAAACATACTCTGATCAAGAGAAAACAGATGTTTACTATTTGATGTGTGGCGGTGTGATTGATTTAATTCAAAAATTCATACCAAAATTATCTGAACAAAATAATAGTCGCATAGTAATAATTTCAAGCATAGGTGCTGTAACTCCAATGCCAAAATCATCAATTTATTCCAGCGCTAAAGCAGCTATCTATGCATATGGCAGATCTCTTAATGCTGAGCTAAAAAATATAACAGTCACAGTATCTTTACCTGGCTATGTCAAAACAGATATTCATAAAAAAGCTGGCCTTAACCATCTTGAAAAAAAAATACCCTCATGGATGTGGGTAGATGTTCACAAAGTTGTCTATGAAACTGAAAGAGCGTCACTAAAAGGTAATAGCTCGGTAATACCTGGCTTTATCTATAAGTTAGCCAGGCCATTTCTAGGATCTAATTTAGCAAATAAAATATGGAGATTCTTAAGTAGAAGAAATTAATCGTTAATAGGTGATGAATGATGAGCTTTAATTTTTATATCTCCATCAAAAGTATCTAAAACAAAAGTGAAAGCTACCTTTGTATCTTTACCTTCATGAAAAGGTTCCAAGTTCAAAACACCCATTACAACCGAAACTTCCTCCTCAAGCATGAAATGAACATCTAGGACATTAATGCATTTCCATGGCCTAATAGCAAAACCATTATCCTCAGCAATATCACCAGCTATAAAATAAGAAAGTGCGCTTTGTTTATTATTTCTAAAAATAATCTCTTTAGTAAAAGTTGGTTTAAATAAGACTTTTGTTTGGTCAAATGCATAATGCTGATCCAAAAATAATTTTGCTTCATCATTATAATTGGCATCTTCTAGGAATTTATTACCAATACCAATAACCCCATCTTTCCAAGAGTTTAAAAATTTTATAACATCATTTTTGTTCATCTATAGTCCTTAAAAATTAGTTTTATCTATCTATCAAGCTTATAATTTTTAAAAATTATACAATAAACAATTCAATGAATTACCTTCGTCCATTATTTCCATATCTATTTGGCCTAATGCTTGTTTTAAGCACGCAGAAATTTTTAAATGTTGGACTGGTTAATGCCTTGGGACAATTAATTTTATTTACATTTGTTGTATGTATACCTATCTGGAGAACAGAAAGAATGAGTTATGTTGATATAGGCTGGCCATGGGGTCTTGTTTTGCTGGGAATAGTAAGCTTCATTTACAGCGAGGGTTATTGGTTAAGATCAGCATTAATTTCTGGCATGGTAATTTTAGTTGGGCTTCGCATGGGTCTTGGCGCTCTTAAGATGTGGAAAGCAGGCTATCTAGAAAGAGAATTTCCAAGATATCAATATCAAAGAATTCTTTGGAAGGAAGAAGGCAAAAATAATACACAATTTGCACTTCAAGTTGATGCAATTTCACAAGGAATGGCTAATGCATCATTTTTAGCTCTTCCAATATTTATTATTGGTACCAATAATAATGAATCCTTTGCTGTATTAGAATTTATAGGAATGGGTACATGGATGTTAGCTCTTATCTTTGAGTCTGTAGCTGATTTACAAAAACTACTTTTTTTAAAAAATATGAAGAAAGCAAAAAAACATAATCAGGTTTGTAATATTGGTTTATGGAAGTACTGTAGACATCCTAATTATTTTGCAGAGTGGATGGTTTGGAATGGCATTATTATTATGGCCATACCATCATTTTTAAGTCTTGGTGCTATGGAAATATCTTTCCTCAGCAGAGAGTTAAGCATGGTCCTTTGGAGCCTTATAGGGCTTGGGATGTTGTATGCTTCTAGAATGATGTATGTAACTTTAGTTTATACTACTGGAGCTATTCCATCAGAGCACTTTTCTTCAATCAAAAGAGAAGGGTACAAAGAGTACCAACAGACCACTAATAGATTTTTTCCAGGCCCCCAGAAAGCTATTTAGAAATTATTGATTATCAAAAATATTTTGCATCACGTCTTGATTGTCTGTTCCCCATTTACACCAAGAATCTAATATTGGCCCCAAAGATAAACCAAATTCAGTTAGAGAATATTCTACTTTAGGAGGAACAACTTCATAAACTTTTCTGATTACCAATTGATCTCTTTCCATTTCACGTAATTGCTTTGTAAGCATTTGCTGAGTAATTGGCGAAAGAGCTTTTTTAAGTTCACCAAATCTTATTGGACCTTTTCTTAAGTTATATGTAATAGCAATTTTCCATTTACCGCCAATAAGCTTAAGTGAATTGGTGATTGGGCAATCAGTTTTATTCATAGTATGATTTTATATACTAGTATGAATAAATTGTCTACTTGCTATTATCATTCCATAGTCTATATTGTTTGATAAATACGAAATTAATTCTTAATTAGGGGAAAAGTTATGTCAGAAAATTATTCAAAAGAAATAAGATCAAAAGCAACAAGTGAAGGTAATATTGAGATATCTATCGCAAAGATAGAAAAACCAGTTCCTGAAGATGATGAGGTTCTTATTGAAGTGCAAGCATCTCCTATTAACCCTTCAGACCTTGGTCTTTTATTGAGTTTTGCAGCCGACGTGCAAAATATTAATGTTACTGGTTCTGGTGATGATACTGTTGCAACAATGCCGGTTCATCCAGCTCTAATGAATAGCTTAAAGCCTAGACTTAATGAATCTATGCCCGTTGGTAATGAGGGCGCAGGAGTTATTGTAGATGCAGGAATAAATGCTAAAGATCTTATTGGTAAGACTGTGGGTCTTGCAGGTGGGGCTATGTATTCTCAATACAGATGCGTGCCAGCTGCTAGTTGTTTAGTTATGAATGATGGAACCACTTCAGAGCAAGCTGCATCATCATTCGTGAATCCACTAACTGCTTTAGCTTTTATTGAAACTATGAAAATGGAAAATCATACCGCCCTAGTTCATACAGCCGCAGCATCTAATTTGGGCCAAATGCTAGTGAAGATATGCAAAGATGATGGGATTCCTTTAGTAAATATTGTCAGGAAACAAGAGCAAGTGGATATTCTAAAAAATCTTGGCGCCGAACATGTATGTAATACAAGCGATCCAGATTTTATGAAGAGTTTAGTGAATGCATTGGTAGAAACAGGAGCTACATTGGGTTTTGATGCTACTGGTGGAGGTAATAATGGCGAGCTTCCTGGTCAAATATTAGCAGCTATGGAAATTGCAGCAAATAAAACAGCAAAGGAATATAGTAGATATGGATCAGATACATACAAACAGGTATATATATACGGTGGATTAGACCAGTCTCCTACTGTCCTAAAAAGAGCATTTGGCATGTCCTGGGGTCTTGGCGGTTGGTTGCTCACTCCGATGATTGGAAAAATTGGAATGGAGAAATTTCATGAGATGAGAATGAGAGTTGCAAGTGAAATAACAACCACTTTTGCTAGCAATTATGTTCAAGAAATTTCTTTTGAGGAAATGCTACAACCTGAAACAATTAGAGATTATGCAAAGCAAGCAACTGGTAAAAAATACCTAGTAAACCCTCAAAAGTAATTTACACAAAAGTGTTACACTTTTAATCAAGTAACAAACTTTTTAACTTGTATGCGTAACAATACATTGCCTAGTAAGAGCTACAGATCGTTTGCTTTAGTTCTTTTAACCGTTGTCTATGGATTTAACTTTATTGATCGACAGATTGTCGGGATACTGGCTCCATTCATACAAGCAGATCTTGATCTCACAAATACTCAATTAGGATTACTTATTGGTTTTGCATTTGCTTTATTCTATACGGTTATAGCAATTCCAATTGCTTGGTTGGCTGATCGTTATAATAGAGTAAATATTTTATCTATTGCATTAGCTACCTGGAGTGGTTTTACTGCCTTAACTGGTATGGCAACTAACTTTTGGCAAATTGGTTTAGCTAGGATGGGTGTTGGTATTGGAGAGGCTGGAGGAAGCCCGCCGTCTCATTCAATAATCTCTGATATGTATCCAAAAGAAGAAAGAGCGGGAGCATTAGGTTTTTATGCTATGGGTATTCCCTTTGGAATTATGGCTGCCTATTTTGCAACAGCTTCTTTGATGGGCTCTGGTGATGATGTAGATTGGAGGCGGATATTTGTTATCTTAGGGATTACCGGAATAGTTTTAGCTGGTTTTGTTAAGCTAACCCTTAAAGAGCCAATAAGAGGAGCCCAGGAGCTCGATACTACAACTGAAATTAAGAAACTTCCTTTTGTTGAATCACTTAAATCATTATTAAAGATTCCTGCTTGGTGGGCTATGTGTTTTGGAATAGCATTCGGGTCATTTGTTTCATATGCTTCATCAGCTTTTCATACTAAATTTTTAATTGCACTAGATCCATCTTTTGATTTCAAAACAATGGTCATATTGCTCGGAATCATGAATGGAACAACATATGCAGGAGGGGCATTTTTTGGTGCAAAGCTTGCTGATAAATGGGGTGCTAAAACTATAAGAGCTTATGGCTGGCTTCCTGCTATAGCTATGTCTGTATGCTTACCTCTTGGTATATGGTCGTACTGGGTTCAATCGGTTGAAGCAAACTTAATACTTTCTTCAGTATATCTATTGTTCATAGGAATATATCTTGGGCCAAGCTTTGCTATCGCGCAAACACTGGCCCCTATAAATATGAGAGCAATGTCAACTGCATTATTCTTTTTCATCTTAAATATGCTTGCATTAGGTGGTGGTCCAACTTTTGCAGGCTGGTTAATTGATGTTTTTAAGGCTGATAATAGCGAATTGGAGTCAATGCGTATGGCTATGACAGTTACGCATCTAGTATTTATTCCTGCCTTAATTAGCTTCCTTGTAGTATCAAGGATTCTTCCAAAGGACTGGGAAGCTGCAGAAAAAAGAAATTTAGAATTGGGTTCTACATAATTTTCTACTAGACATTAACTTTTTCCAATGAGAGTATAATTTATGTCTATGCAAAACTTTAAATCATTATTTTTCTTACCTCTCATATGCATTTCAATATTATCCATTGCAGACAATTATCCTTCCAGGATTCTATTTGTTGGCAATAGCTACCTTTACTACAATGACAGCATTCATAATCATGTAGAAAAAATGCTTATTGAGCATTATGGTGATGAAAAAATCACAAC
>CALJHI010000102.1 GCA_938075575.1 uncultured SAR86 cluster bacterium
ATATCTTTTAACACCCTGTCAGCAGATTCTGAAGAGGTTGAAATAAGCCCTAATGATGTATGGGTGCTGGATGCTAAAAGTAATAGGTTTATCGGCAGCGGAGAGGTATTATTTCAAATGCCTCAAGATGCTCTTCATACATATCGTGGAAGAGAATATGGAGATTGGAATGAATTTGCCTTTATCGATTCTAGAAAGTTAATAAAACTTAAAACAGGATATAAAGTCGAGATTCTAGAGCCTTACTTTAATGAAGATATTTTTAAAGTTAAGTTGCTTGATGGTTTTTATAAAAATAAGATATATTTTGTAATTACAGATGATTTATTAAGAAAGTATAAAAAATTGGAGTTAAACAATGAAAAATAATATTTTAGTTATAGTTACTGCTGGAATTTTGGTTACAAGCTGTGTCAATATCTCACAACAGCCCAATGTTGTATCTAGGAGCGATGTTCAAAAACAGCAAATGATTACTCTTGGTACAATTATCGATATCACCAATGTTACCATTGAGGGCGATAGAAGATTAGGCGCTGTAACAGGAGCGGCAATAGGAGGGGTTGCAGGTAAAAATGTTACTGATTCAGAAACTGAATCAGATATAGCTTCAGTTATTGGAGCTCTTGCAGGAAGTGCAATTGGAGCTAACTTAGGCTCATCTATGACTAAGAAAAATGGAGTTGAGCTTCTAATTGAAACTAATTCAGGAAGATTAGTCTCAATAATTCAAGAAGTTAGTGATATAAGGTTTGAAAAAAATCAGAAGGTAAGAATTATAAAAAGAAATGGAAAATCAAGAGTATTGCCAACAGAGTAGATGCCCCAAGATAACTTTTCGGATATTTATAATAAAGCTTTAGATATTTTATCTAGAAGAGAGCATTCCAAAAAAGAAGTATTTCAAAAATTGAAAAGCAAGTTTTCAGAATCAGATTTAATTAATGATGTTATCTCCAAACTTCTCGATAACAACTTGATAGATGATAAAAGATTTGCAGAGCATTATGTAGCTGCTAGAAAAAGAAAAGGCTTTGGATCTAAAAAAATTGGATATGAGCTGATGACAAAAGGTATCGATGAATCTATTTCAACATTAGTTATCAATGAATCTGGTGATTGGGATTCTTTAGCAAGTAATGTTTTTCATAAAAAATTTAAAAGCGGTATATCTGATGATTTTAAGATTAAAGCAAAGCAAAAAAATTTTTTAATAAATAGAGGCTTCTCATTTGAAGAAATTGAATCAGTTTTTAACTAGGTCATGTTATGATCAGCCCATATGTCTTATGAGGTTTTAGCAAGAAAGTATAGACCATCTAACTTTGATGAGGTTGTTGGTCAATCACATATAATTAAAGCACTTTCCAATAGTATTTCTCAAAATAAAATTCATCAAGCCTATATCTTTTCTGGTACTAGAGGTGTAGGTAAAACAACTTTGGCAAGAATTTTGTCTAAATGTCTCAATTGTTTATCTGAATCTGGGCCTGTCGCATCTCCCTGCAATAATTGTAATTCTTGCAATGAAATTAAAGACGGTAGGCATTTAGATTTTCTTGAAATTGATGCTGCATCAAAAACAGGCGTTGATGATATGAGAGATTTGCTTGAGACTGTTCAATATAAGCCATCAACAGGAAGATATAAGATATATTTAATAGACGAAGTACATATGCTTTCTACGAGTAGCTTCAATGCCCTCTTGAAAACTTTAGAAGAACCTCCTTCTCATGTGGTATTTATATTTGCTACCACAGACCCTGATAAAATTCCAAAAACTGTTCAATCAAGATGTTTGCAGTTAAATTTAAAAACAATAGGAAAAAAAGCTCTTGAAGAACACCTCCTAAATGTGGTTGAGTCAGAGGGTATAGAAAACGATATAACATCATTAAGTTTAATCTCTGAATCTGCTCAGGGCTCAGTAAGAGATGCATTAACACTTTTAGATCAATCAATAGCACATGGTAACGGGATTCTTGATGAGAAAAGTGTTAAAAATCTTTTAGGTACTATTGATGGTTCATTGATAAGTGATCTAATTTTATTCATCTTAGAAGGCAATGCTGAAAGGGCATTTGGAGTATTTTACAAAATAGAAGAGCTCAATCCTGAATATGAAAATGTGCTCAAACATATAATCTCTTTTATTCATAAAATTTCTATTGAGCAATTTCTTCAAAATTCTAATAATGATGATATTAAAGAAATAGCTAGCAAATCAGACAAAGAATTTATTCAATTGATTTATGAGATTGCTGTAAGTGCATATTCAAAATTCAGTATTCATCCTGACCCTAAAGAGGCTCTAGAAATATGCCTTCTTCGAATGTTAGCCTTTAATCCTATAGCAAACATTCATGAAAATTCCTCTTCAGTTAAAGATAACGTAATTGAAAAAAAAAAATTAATTGATGATAAGGAAGGTAGTAAATCAAAAGACTTAACTAAAAAGAAAATTGAAACTCCTTCAAAAGAAATAATAATAGATAATTTAACTCCTTCCAAGATTGAATCAAATGAACAATGGATTGAGTTTTTTAATACCTTAAAGATGAGCGTTTTTGCAAAAAACTATTTTGGTCACCTTGTGTTTTCTAAAATGGATAGTAATAAAATTTTTCTTGAAGGAGATATTGAAAAAAATAGCATTCCATCCAATGTCAAAAAAGAATTTGAAGAACTATGCTCTAAAATATTTGATATGGATATTAAAATTAGCTTAAATCAATCTAATGTAAAAGGAGGACCTCTTTTTATCAAGGAGCAAGAGGATGTTTTGAGACAAACTCAAGCAGAATCAAAGATTAAAAGCGATGACTCGATAAAAGATTTTATGAATAAATTTGATGCTTCGTTAAAAGAAAAATCAATCAAGCCACTTAATTGAAATGCATAAAGATCTACTCAATGATTTAATAAACTCCCTAACAATTCTTCCAGGTGTAGGTAAAAAATCTGCTCAGAGAATGGCTTTATATTTATTAGATAAAAATAAAGATGGAGCATCTCTTCTATCAAAAACTCTTCAGGATGCAGTAAATTCAATTGATAGATGTAAAAGATGTAGAATGTTAACCTCGAATGACTATTGCAAAGTCTGCTCAGACTCTTCTCGAGATCAATCAAGTATATGTATTATCGAGAATCCATCTGACATGCTTGCCATTGAATCTACTGGGGGCTTCAGGGGAAAGTATTTTGTTTTACTCGGTAGACTGTCCCCAATTGATGGAGTTGGCCCAGAGGATTTGGGAATAGATCAGTTACTAAATTTAATAAAAAACGAAGAAATTACAGAAGTTATTTTAGCAACAAGCTCAACTGTCGAAGGAGATGCTACTGCTATTTTTATCAAAGACCATATAAAAGATGTTAGAGTTTCAAGAATTTCATATGGAATACCAATCGGTGGGGAGCTAGAATATGTTGATGGAAATACAATTGCCAGAGCTATACAAGGGAGAATTGAGATAAATGTCGATTAAATCAGATAAGTGGATTAAAAAGATGTCCTTATCGGAGGAAATGATTCAACCATTTTCTGAAAACCAAATTAGAGTTGATGATAAAGGAAATAAGCTTATTTCTTATGGTGTATCAAGTTTTGGTTATGATGTAAGGTGCTCAAATGAATTTAAAGTTTTTACTAATATTCATTCAGCTATTGTGGATCCAAAAAAATTTGATGCGAATAGTTTTGTTGATGTCACATCTGATGTCTGTGTTATCCCTCCAAATTCATTTGCTCTTGCAAGAACAATTGAGTACTTCAAAATACCAAGAAAGGTTTTAACTATATGTTTGGGTAAATCTACATATGCTAGGTGTGGAATTATTGTCAACGTAACTCCATTAGAGCCTGAATGGGAAGGTCACGTCACCTTAGAGTTCTCTAATACAACAAATTTGCCTGCTAAAATTTATGCAGGTGAGGGTGTTGCTCAGATGATATTCTTAGAGTCTGATGAGGATTGTGAAGTAAGTTACAAGGATAGGGGTGGTAAATATCAAGGGCAAACTGGAGTAACGCTACCCAAGACTTAATATTTTTTCCAAAGTAAGCATATTAGTTCTTTTTGGACCCACATCCTTAATCTCAATAAACATATAATCTAGTTCTTTGGCCATAAGGTAAGTTGTTTTTCTATCTCCATTATCCCTAATTCTTGTAAGTTCTATACAAGAATAAAGTTCATCGCCAATATAACACTCTTTATTTTCTGAAGTAATTGAATACAAATTTGGTTCAACTGAACCATTTTCGATTTCTAAGAGATCTAGGCTAAATTTATCTTTACCCTGCATAACATTAATTCTTATCTGGATCTGAGCATTAAGAGGATCAAGTACGTTAACTTCAGGCATCTCAACCTCCCACTCATCTCTTCCGCTTGAACGCATTTTTTTTGCATTATTATCAATATATATTTCTTGATCTCGATTAACAAAACCTGGCTTAACCTCAATAATATAGCTTTCAGTTTTGACAGAGTTATCTTGTATATAAAAGTTTGTTTCAAAATAAAGTCTAGCTAGAGCACTCTTGGCCTTAAAGGTTAACGATGAATTTCCTTCTGTATCTATATTAAGTTTTCTTATCCCCTTTAAATTAACCTCTGATGACTTAAATCTATACTCAGCTTCATAATTTTCAACAGCATGCAAACTCAAAGAAAGAAGCAATGTAGAAAAAACTAAATATTTAAATCTCATAATCTTTTTTAATTATGTCATCCTTTACGTCAATATCTTTATATATGATCTTATTTAAAGCGATATCAAAATAAATTTTTTCATCGCATATATATTTTATGACAAGTGGATATATCAAATGTTCAACTTTATGAATTCTTTTAATAAGAGTGCTAACTTCATCATTGTTTATAACTATTCTACCCTGAGCTATTAAAGGACCTCCGTCAAGAACTGGGGAGACATAATGAACAGAAACGCCATGACACTTATCTTTATTATTTATGGCTTTCTGATGAGTATCCAAACCCGGGTAAAGTGGCAGTAAGGAGGGGTGTATATTTAAAATCTTGCCTTTAAAGTAATTTGGAATTATTGGAGTGAGAATTCTCATAAATCCAGCCATTATAATGAGGTCTGGGTTGAGTGATGAAAGTCTTTTCAGAAGAGCTTTGTCATACATGTCTCTAGTTTTATATAATCTGTGGTCTAAAACAAAAGTATTAATATTTGCATTTTTAGCTCTCGTTAAACCAAATGCCCCATTTTCATTTGATATAACCTCAACGATCTCCCCTTTAATATTTTTTGAATTGATATTATCAATTATAGATTGAAGGTTTGAACCGCTGCCTGAAATGAGCACAATAATTTTTTTCATCTTATTGTTACAAAAATTCCACCTCTAACTCAGCTCTCTTTACAATATTTCCTATTTCAAATGCTTTAAAATTGCTATTTCTAATCTGTTGAAGGGCCCGTTCTTTCTGGCTTTTATTCATAATAACAACCAAACCAATTCCACAATTAAAGATTCTCATCATATCTTGATCACTAATTGCACCATTCTCTTGCAACCATTTAAATTCCATGGGTAGCTCCCAGGATGACTTATAAACTTTTGCTGAAAGTTCTTTAGGAATAGATCTTGGAAGATTCTCAGTTAGCCCTCCGCCAGTTATGTGACAAAGTGCATTTATTGTACAAGACGATAGTAGTTCTTTAACGAGCTTTGGATAAAGGTATGTTGGTTTTAAAAAAAGTTCTATTAGTTTATCTTTTTCTTTTTTGGAGCACTCAGCCTCATTTAAGATTTTTCTAATTAAAGAATACCCATTAGAGTGAGCTCCACTGGACTCAATGCCAATTAAGATATCACCTTCATTTACAGCACTTCCATCAATAATTTTATCTTCTTCAACACAACCAACAGAAAATCCTGCTAAATCAAAATTATTATCAATATAGTGGCCAGGCATTTCAGCTGTCTCTCCTCCTAAAAGAGCGCAACTTGATTCTTTACATGCCTTTGCAATACTGCCAATAATAATAGATGCCTCATTCACATCAAGCTTTGATGTTGCAAAATAATCTAAGAAGAAAAGGGGTGAAGCACCGCATGTAATCAAATCATTTACACACATAGCCACAAGATCTTGGCCTATATTCTCGAGCTTATTGTATTCTTGTGCTAAGGCAACCTTTGTACCAACGCCGTCAGTGCATGCAACTAATATTGGATCTTTATATTCCTTTCCAAGTCTATACATTCCTGCAAAACCACCTATACCCCCAAGTACATTTTTTCCTTGTGTGGAAGAGACATCCTGCTTTATTAACTCAATTAAACTATTTCCAGCTGAGATATCTACACCGGCTGATTTGTATGGATCATTATCTATATTTTCTTTTGTCATTTAGAATACCAGTTGTGAGGAATTATTTTAGCAACAATTTTAACTATATATTTATATTAATGATTATCTTTTCTAATCTTTCCTTTGGGAAGGAGTTTAGGGAACTTTTTGAAATTAATCACAGAATTGAAAATGGCATAAGTACAGAAAACTCTTTAAATAAGTCATTTGAT
>CALJHI010000103.1 GCA_938075575.1 uncultured SAR86 cluster bacterium
CAACAGACCTATCTGTATTTTTAATACTATAGGAAAGCTCTAAAGAGTTATTGTTATCTATACTTTTCTTAAAATCTTTTAATATTTTTTTTGAAAGTACGCCTTTATCCCAAGGTTTGTTTTGATTTTCCGTACAGAAAAATGATTCAGAGATATTTTCGTCTTTATATAATAAGTCTTCTAAATTTATAGATTGGTACTGGAGATCTTGGGTTTTTATTTTTTCTAAATATTGAGTTTGACCAATTATATCTTCAAGCTTTTCCACACCAAGAAAAGCTAAATGCCTTCTTACATCATTTGCTATAAATTCGAAGTAGTTAATTACCCTCTCTTTTTCTCCAATGAAATGATGGTTAATAAGATCATCTCTTTGGGTGGCAACACCTGTAGCACAATTATTTAAATGGCATATTCGTAAATATTTGCAGCCCATTGCTATCATAGGACCAGTTCCAAAACCAAAAGATTCAGCTCCAAGAATCGCTGCTTTAATTACATCCAGTCCGGTTTTCATTCCGCCATCGGCTTGAAGTCTAACTTTATGCCTTAGACCACTATCTCTTAAGCTTTGATGAGCTTCAGCTAATCCTAACTCCCAAGGTGAACCAGCATATCTTATAGAAGTAAGAGGACTTGCTCCTGTTCCTCCATCATGTCCGGAAATGGTTATTAAATCTGCGTATGCCTTTGCTACTCCAGATGCAATAGTACCAACTCCGGGCTCTGATACTAATTTAACTGAAACCAGTGCTTTTGGATTTACTTCTTTTAAGTCATATATTAATTGAGCTAAATCTTCAATTGAATATATATCATGGTGAGGAGGTGGAGATATTAAGGTAACTCCAGGAGTTGAATATCTTAATTTTGCAATTAGTTGATTAACTTTTCCTCCAGGCAATTGCCCTCCTTCTCCAGGCTTTGCGCCTTGAGCAATTTTAATTTGCAGAACTTCTGCATTCACAAGGTAATGAGGAGTTACGCCAAATCTTCCAGAAGCTATTTGTTTAATTTTTGACATCTTGTTTGTGCCATATCTAGACTTGTCTTCTCCTCCTTCACCTGAATTAGATCTTGCTCCCAGGTGATTCATGGCTTCAGCTAGAGTTTCGTGAGCTTTTGGAGACAGCGCTCCAAGACTCATGCCAGCAGAATCAAATCGAGTTAAAATCTTTTTCTGATCTTCAACATTTGACATGTCTATACTGCCATTAAAGCTTTTCAGTTCGAGCAAGTCTCTAAGCATGGCAGGAGCTCTTTCATCAACTAATTTAGAATATTCTTTATATGTTTCTAATGACCCAGTTGAAACTGCTTCTTGCAGTTTTTTAACTATCTCTGGATTATAGGCATGATATTCTCCGCCATGTATATATTTCAACAATCCTCCAACGTTCATATCAGAGAGATTTGATCTAGCATATTCATCCAACGCTCTTAACTCAATATCTAGATCTTTAAATGATTTTCCCTTTACCCTGCTAGTTGTATTGGTAAAACATACATTAACGATGCTCTCATCTAAACCAACAATTTCAAAAAGTTGTGAACCTCTATAACTAGATATAGTTGAAATTCCCATTTTAGATATTATTTTTAATAATCCTTTATTAATGCCTTTTCTATATCTTGCACAATTCTCATGTGCAGACCCCTTCAGTTCTTTTCTAACTGATAAATCTAAAATTGTTTGGTATGCCAAGGTTGGGTATACCGCAGTTGCGCCAAAGCCAATCAAACAAGCAATCTGATGAGTATCCCTAGCTGAAGAGGAAGTACAAACAATATTAGCATCAGACCGTAATCCTAATCTTACAAGCTCCTGATGAACTGCTCCCACTGCCAGTAATGCATTGATTGAAAGACTGCCATCCTCTGGCATTTCTTCTATTAAATGAATAATAGAGTTTCCTTTCTTTACCGAGTCGACAACTTTATCTTTTAAGTTTGAAATTGCATCTTCTAAGGAAATTTTATTCTTAAAAGAAAGGTTGAATTCTTTGACTGAAAAGTATGGATTTGAAAGTAAAGATTGGAGTTTTTTATATGACAAAACTGGAGATGTGGTAACAAGTCTTTTTGCATGACTTGGCGATTCTTCATATATATTTAGCTCGGGCCCAAAGCATGTCTCTAGAGACATTACCCCAACCTCTCTTAAGGAATCAATTGGTGGATTGGTAACTTGAGCAAACTGCTGTCTAAAAAAATCATATAGCTGTCTATGCATTTTACTCATAACAGCAAGAGCAGTGTCATCTCCCATAGACCCAGTGCCTTCTTGAGACTCAATTGCTAATGGCTTTATGACCGCCGTTCTTTCTTCTTTAAATAATAAAAATTGTTTTGTTGATTGTATGAATTTACTTTGATCAATCTGCTTTAAGCCCGGTCCCTCATATGCGTCTAAACTTGATTCTATATATAAAGCATTTTCTTTAAGCCACTTTCTGTAAGAGTTTTTTGCTTTTAACACATCGTCTATTTTGTCTTGATTTACAATTTCTCCTGTATCAGTATTTATGGCTAAAATTCCTCCTGGGTGCACTCTGCCTTTTGATTTAACTAAGGTTTCATCTATCGGATTAACACCCGTTTCAGAAGCAATAGTGATGATATTTTCTTTGTCAATTTGATATCTAGCTGGGCGTAATCCATTTCTATCGAGAATGCATACAGCCCATTTACCATCAGCCATGACAATTCCAGCAGGACCATCCCACGGTTCCATATGCATTGAGTTATATTCATGGAAAGCTCTTATGTCAGCATCTAAGGTCTGAGTATTCTGCCATGCTGGCGGAAGAACCATTCTAATTGCTCTGAATAAATCAATTCCACCTTTAACAAGAAGCTCAATCATATTATCGAGCGATGAGGAGTCAGAGCCGAACTCGCTAACTAGCTCTTTAAAAGATTGTATCTTAGGAATAAGCGGGGTCGTGAATTTATTCTGTCTTGCCTTAACCCAATTTCTATTTCCTCTAATGGCATTAATTTCACCATTATGTGCAAGCAATCTGAATGGTTGAGCCAAATGCCATCTGGGACTAGTGTTTGTAGAAAACCTTTGATGAAAAACACATGTAGAGATTTTGAATTCTGGACTTTGTAAATCCTGATAAAAACTTTTAATAGCATTTGGCAGCATTAAGCCTTTGTACACTATTGTTTTAGATGAAAGACTGCACAGATATAGCTCTTCATCATCCATATACAACTCTTCAATAAATTTCCTAGCTTGAAGCAAGCTTGATTCAAATTTTTTATCATTGAAAACTTCATCTTTAGAGCTAATAAAAATTTGAAAAATATTTGGGCAACACTCAAGAGCAATGTTACCTAAGATATCTCTATTTACAGGGACTTCTCGAACATGATCTAAATTAAGAGACTCTTGATGAAGAATATCTTTAACTTTAGAGATAACTGAGTTGAGCTCTATATTATCTGAAAGAAAAACCTGTCCAATAGCAAAATTATCTTTTAGGTGTACCCCTTTCTCTGCAATAACTTGGTTTGTAAAATATTCTTTATTTATATCAAATAACAAACCGCAGCCATCACCAGTTTTCCCATCTGCCCCTACTCCGCCTCTATGTGTCATACTTATTAATGCATTAATAGATTTAGATAGAACAGATTCTGATTTGATACCGTTTATATTGGCAATCAATCCAAATCCACAATTATCCTTAAATTCAGTTTTATTAAATAGTTTAGACATATTTTTTTAGTGTGATTCTAGCACATAAAACTACCAATTAAATTGCAAAAGTGTCATACTGCGTCATACAAAATTTTACCCATGCAAAATAAAAATAAACAATACAGAATTGAAAAAGGTTTGTTACTTTTTACTCAACCAAAATCTCCATATTTTTATGGAAAAATAAGAGTTGATGGTAAATACATCACGAAGTCTTTTGCTCCTATTTCAGATCTTAATGAAGCAAAAGAAAAACTATATGCTTGGAAAAAATCCATTGAAATAAATAATGATCTGCATAGTCATGCTCAGCAAATAAATTTAAGAGATGAGTATATAAATCACAAAGAGATTGATAATGATTTTCAGTTTCTAGAAGTTGGTCGGTTTGATCCAACAAAAAAAAATATTGATGAAAGAAAAATAAGTTTTGTAGAGATTTATAATGAGTACAACCAAGTTGAGGCATCAAATCAAGCTCATAGATGTTTAGATTGCGGCAACCCCTACTGTGAATGGAAGTGCCCAGTTCACAACTACATACCAGATTGGCTGAAGTTGGTTAATGAAGGGAATATTATTGAAGCAGCTGAGCTATGCCACTCCACAAACAGTCTTCCAGAAGTATGTGGAAGAGTATGCCCGCAAGATCGATTATGCGAAGGCGCTTGCACATTAAATGATGGTTTTGGTGCTGTCACGATTGGTTCTACTGAGAAATATATAACTGAAAAAGCTTTTGAAATGGGTTGGAAGCCAGATATGTCATATAGAACATGGACAGAAAAGAAAGTTGCCATTGTTGGGTCAGGACCTGCAGGTATAGCATGCGCAGATATCCTAACCAGATCTGGTGTTCATAGTCATGTTTACGACAAAAACGAAGAAATAGGCGGACTTTTAACTTTTGGGATTCCAGAATTTAAACTTGAAAAAAAGGTCGTTAAAAGAAGAAGAAAAATCCTGGAAGAAATGGGTGTCGAGTTTTTCTTAGGTAAAGAAATTGGTAAAGATATTCCATTTGCGAAACTTTATG
>CALJHI010000104.1 GCA_938075575.1 uncultured SAR86 cluster bacterium
TTGACCTAAATATTAGGCCAGACTACGACAGTATAATTTCAGAAATAGCTGAATATGTTGATTCTTATGAGATTGATTCAGATCTTGCTTTAGAAACTGCTAGAAATTGTTTAATAGATACCATTGGATGTGGATTATTAGCTTTACAGTTCCCAGCTTGCACCAAAATGTTAGGACCTGTTGTTGAAGGTACTTCGGTTCCTTATGCGGTAAGAGTTCCTGGAACTAACTTTAAACTTGATCCCATAAAAGCAGCATTCGATATAGGATGCTCCATTCGTTGGCTAGATTATAACGATACTTGGCTTGCTGCTGAATGGGGACATCCATCTGATAATTTGGGAGCTATTCTTTCAGTTGCTGATTTTGTTTCTCAACAAAATATTAAAAAAGGAAAAGACCCTCTTATAGTTAAAGACATACTTCATTGCATGATAATGGCGCATGAGATCCAAGGCGTATTGGCATTAAAGAATAGTTTTAATAAAGTCGGTCTTGATCATGTGGTTCTTGTAAAAGTGGCTTCAACTGCTATTGCTACTAAGTTATTAGGCGGTAATCGAAATCAAATAAAAGATGCTATCTCTCATGCTTGGGTGGACGGGCAGAGTCTAAGGACATATAGGCATGCTCCAAATGCTGGATCAAGAAAAAGTTGGGCTGCTGGAGATGCAACAAGTAGGGCTGTTAGATTAGCAATGATAGTCCTTCAGGGTGAAATGGGTTACCCAGGAGTTTTATCAGCTCCAACTTGGGGTTTTGAGGATGTTGCTTTTGAAAGTAAAAATCTTACATTGCATCAACCCTTAGGCACATATGTGATGGAAAATGTACTTTTTAAAATTAGTTTTCCTGCTGAATTTCATGCGCAAACTGCGGTTGAAGCAGCAGTAACACTCCATCCTTTGGTTAAAGACAGGCTCGAAGATATTAAATCCATTGAAGTTACCACGCATGATTCTGCAATTAGAATTATTTCCAAGATTGGCGAGTTAAATAATCCAGCTGATAGAGATCATTGTCTTCAATATATGATCGCAATTGGTTTATTAAAAGGCAACTTAGTGGCTGAGGATTATGAAGATGATGTTGCAGCCGATCCTAGAGTTGATGAGTTAAGGTCAAAAATGAATATCAAAGAAGATAATAGATATTCCACTGAGTATCATGAGGCTGACAAGCGATCTATTGCAAATAGAATTCAGATTCATTTTAATGACGGAACATCTTCTGAAGAGATTGAAGTTGAATATCCAATTGGTCATAAAAGAAGAAGAGAAGAAGGTATTCCTATTTTAGAGAAAAAATTTAAAAGCAACTTAGAATTAACATATAGCTCAGAGAAAGCTTCTTCAATTTTTGATATATGCACAAATCAAAAAGATCTTGAAAAAATGAGCGTGATAGATTTTCAAGAAATGCTATCTGTATCTCAAAATAAGTTCTAATAAAGTCCAAAACCGCATAAAATATAGCTGAAACACATTTTTAGATTATAATCTTTGTCATGTCAGGCAATACTTTTGGAAATATATTTAAAGTAACAACATTTGGTGAAAGCCACGGCACTGCTTTGGGCTGCATTATTGATGGTTGCCCGCCTCAAATTAAAATTACAGAAAGTGATATTCAAAAAGAGCTGGACAGAAGAAAACCAGGTCAATCAGATGTCACCACTCAAAGAAAAGAGGATGATACAGTTAAAATACTGTCCGGAGTATTCGAAGGAAAAACACTAGGCACTCCAATAGGACTAGTTATATATAATCAAGATCAAAGATCCCAAGATTATTCTGATATCAAAGACACATTTAGACCTAATCATGCTGATATCACCTACCATGCAAAATATGGTCATAGAGATTACAGGGGTGGAGGTAGATCAAGCGCGCGAGAGACTGCTATGAGAGTAGCGGCAGGCGCTATCGCAAAAAAATATCTTGAAAGTCTTGGGGTCATCACTAGAGGTTATGTTAGTCAAATAGGTAATATTAAAGCTGAAGAGATTAATTTAGACTCACCAAAAACAAATAAATATTTTTTTGCAGATGATTCAAAGCTTAATGAGCTTAATAGCATGTTTGAGGATTTAATTTCAGAGGGTAATTCAGTAGGAGCAAAGCTAGGCGTTAGTGTAGAAAATTGCCCCATTGGCATAGGAGAACCTGTCTTTGATAAGCTTGATGCTGATCTTGCTAAGGCAATTCTGAGTATTAATGCTGTAAAATCTGTTTCAATCGGTAATGCTGATGAAATTCTTTCTCTCAAAGGTTCTGAAATAAGAGATGAGATTCGAAAAACTGGCTTCACTTCAAATAATGCTGGAGGTATTCTAGGCGGAATATCAAATGGAGATATTATCAATTTAGATTTTTTAATCAAACCTACATCAAGCATCCAAACTGCTGGAAAAACTCTAAATACTGAAGGTGATGAGGTTGAAATCAAAGTAAAAGGCAGACATGACCCATGTGTCGGAATAAGAGCTGTTCCAATAGCAGAGGCAATGGTGAATTTAGTAATTATGGATCATGTTTTAAGGAATAGAGCCCAATGTGGCGATGTTAAACAAGAACTTCCTTTCGTTGAATGATATGTCGAGAACCTTATACGATAAGCTTTGGGATGAACATCATGTTTCTAAATTAGATTCTGGCGAATCTCTTATATATATAGACAGGCATTATCTTCATGAAGTAACTTCACCTCAGGCATTTGAAGGATTGGAGCAAAAGAACATAAAGCCATGGAGACTAGATGCAAATATAGCAACTCCAGATCATAATGTTCCTACAGTTCGAGGGTCATCATTTAGTACAGATCAGATTAATGATGAGATTTCTAAGATACAAGTTGTAGAACTAGATAAAAACTGTAATAAATTTGGCATAAAGCAATTTGACATTACCTCAAACAACCAAGGAATAGTTCATGTAATTGGCCCTGAGCTTGGTTATACCATTCCAGGTATGACTATAGTTTGTGGAGACTCACATACATCAACCCATGGAGCATTTGGATGTTTGGCAATGGGGATAGGAACATCTGAGGTTGAGCATGTCTTAGCTACCCAAACTCTTAAAATTTCAAAGTTAAAAAATATGAATGTTGTTTTTAGCGGAAAGCCTATGCCAGGCGTAACATCGAAAGACATCATCTTATACCTTATAAAAAAGATAGGAACAGCTGGTGGCAACGGTCATGCTATAGAGTTCTCTGGAGACTATATTGAATCTATTTCGATGGAATCCAGAATGACTATTTGTAATATGGCTATTGAAGCAGGAGCTAAGGTTGGGCTAATAGCACCTGATAAAACTACAATTGATTATGTAAAAAGCCATTCATTTTTAGATCAAGATGTAATGGATTTCGCTATAAATTATTGGGAGTCTCTAAAATCAGATGCCAATGCTTGCTTTGATAAAGAAATCTCAATAGATGTCTCACAAATCAAACCTCAAGTTACTTGGGGCACATCTCCAGAAATGGCAATAGATTTTGATGGATCAATTCCTGCCATGAGTAAGAGTAAAAATTTTTTACTTGCTGGCAGCTATATGGGTGTGGAAGAGGATCAAAAGTTAACTGATCTCCAATTTGATAAAGTATTTATTGGGTCTTGTACAAATTCTAGAATAGAGGATTTAAGAGAGGCAGCAAAAGTTGTTCTTGGAAAAAAAGTTGATGCAACTATTAAGGAAGCTATCGTGGTGCCTGGCTCTGGGGCAGTTAAGTCCGAAGCTGAGTCTGAAGGGCTTGATGTAATTTTTAAAGATGCAGGTTTTATATGGAGAGACCCTGGATGCTCAATGTGTTTAGGAATGAATCCTGATCAACTTAGTCCTTACGAAAGATGTGCCTCAACCTCCAATAGAAACTTTGAGGGAAGACAAGGAAATTTAGGTAGAACTCATCTCATGAGCCCGGCTATGGCCGCTTATGTAGCTATTAATGGAAGAGTTGGTAATCTATTATGAATGAGAATAACCAAAACTTAATTCAAGGCATTGTAGCTTCAATTGATAGAGATAATATTGATACTGATCAAATAATACCTACCGAGTACTTAAAATCTATTAAGAAATCTGGTTTTGGAGAATATCTTTTTGATGGATGGAGATATCATGATCAGGGTAAA
>CALJHI010000105.1 GCA_938075575.1 uncultured SAR86 cluster bacterium
TAAAATTTTACCTATCAAGTGGTTATAAAAAAATAGGGGTATATATATCTGAAACTGGTTTGCCTCATACTAAAATGATGAAAGATATATAAAATTATCTTCTGTCTTGAAAAAAACTTTTAAGTAAATACGAAGACTCCTCCTTGCAAAGTCCATATGTGAAACTTACTTTGTGATTTAGTCCAACGCGACTATAAAAATCATCAATAGACACAAGACTCCCTGTTTTAGGCTCTGTCGCAGAAAATATTAAATTGCTAATTCTTGCATCCATGATAGCTTTTGCACACATATGACATGGCTCAAGAGTTGAATAGATTGTTGTGCCATTCAATCTATAATTAGAAGATTTTTTAGATGCATCTCTTATTGCTATTATTTCTGCATGAGAAGAAACGTCATTATTTTGAATGACTTGATTGTAACCCTTGCCAATAATTTCATTATCTTTAACAACAACTGCACCTATTGGGACTTCATTCTCAACTAATGCTTTCTCTGCAAGTTCTAGAGCTATTTCCATGAATTTTTTGTCTTCACTGGAAAACATAAGAAATTTAGAATAGCTCTATATTGGCAATATCGACTTGAGCTAACATATCTTTTCCATATGCTGCTACTGCTATAGTTCGAATTTTGCTCTTATTTAAACTTCTAGGCATATAAAAAGCTGTCTTGGTTAAATCACTAAAAGGAATTTCAATTTCTTTCCAATCATTGGTTGCATAAAACTCATATGAATATCTATCCCATGGGAATCTTGCTGCTGGGGTTCTTATCCAAATAAAATATTTTTCACCGTTACCTCTTACCTTAATTTTAATTCCTTTGTATGCATCAAAATTATTATTTATCAGCATCAAGGCTTGAATAAAACCGCCATTATTGGCAGTCCTTACATCACCAGAGAGTCTGTAATAACTTAAGCCATTATCATCAAGCTGATCAAAATAAACGTCTGACACCCCTCCCATGACTTGGTCTGAATTTATACGCCAATCTGCTCTGATATCATTAACATTATCAATTGTCATTGAATGCCCTTGAATTGAAATACTAAGTAAAAATGTAAATATATATTTGATCATAGTGGTAATTATAGATCTAAATTTTTAAGAACTTTCTTTTCATCTTTGTTATTTAGCCAAAAAGCTTTCAAAATACCAAGCTTCATAGATGGATTTAAGTTATCGCCCATTCTTTTTATTTGAATATAAAACCATGCCATTTGTGAAAAAGCATTAATTGCTTGAATTTGAAGAATTCTACTTGAGGTTGACAAGATTCCCCTGCCAATCTGCAAAGTCTTCTCGTATGATGGTAATTCCTGTATATCTCCTTCCAGTAACTTGTTGGCCGCATTTGGATCTCCGCATAAGGGTCTGGCAATCCCAATAATATCGCACACACCACTATTTAGTGCACTATTCATTCCTTCGAGTGTTCTGAATCCACCTGTAACCATTAAGGGCATAGAGACATTGTTTCTGATCTTTTCAGCGTAATCTAAAAAGAAGGCTTCTCTTGCAATTGTGCTTTCTTTTCTTTTAATACTTCTATCGGGGTTAATACTAACATCGTCGAGGCCTATTAATCTTGGTTGCTCATAAGTACCTCCAGAGATTTCAAGTAAATGAATCCCCTCATTCTCTAGCAGCTTTGCTACATATATTGAATCTTCTGAGCTAAAGCCGCCCTTTTGAAAGTCTGTTGAATTCAATTTAACTGATATAGGAAAATCCTCGCCTAACTCATATTTACATCTTTTAATAATAGTTAATAAAAGTTTGGCTCTGTTATCAATAGATCCACCCCAAGTATCATCTCTTTGATTGATATCTGGAGACAAAAATTGAGAAAGAAGATACCCATGTGCTGAGTGAAGTTGTATTCCAGTAAAACCAGTCTCTTTTGCAACTTTTGCAACAAAAACAAAACGCTCTATAACGTCTTGTATATCATCTTCTGACATTTCTTTTGGTAAACCATAAGCTTTGCCAGGAATCTTTAATTGAACCTGAGATGGTGCAAATGGTTCTTTGGCAATAGATTGGGGAGTCTGCCTGCCAGCATGGCTGATTTGCATCCAAAGTTGAGTACCATTTATTTTACCGGATTCAGCCCAACTTTTTAGATCATCAAGTTGGTCTAAATAAGTATCTTTTTCTATAGATACGTTGCCTGGGCCCTCCATAAACCTTCTATCAACTTGAACATTTCCTGTGATTGAAAGCCCCACCCCGCCTCTAGCCCATTTTGTATATAGGTTTCCATGTCTTTGATTGCAATGATTCATAGAATTAGCAATACCTTCAGTCATTGCAGACTTGCATAACCTATTTTTTATAATGATGTTTGTTTTAAGAGTGAATGTATCTTTAATATGCATAGTATGTATTATGTGAGTACTGTTTTACTTAATTCCTTCGTATTAGAATGTCATTTCAATATACATTAATACGAGAGAGTATTAAATTAATTTATTATGCCAAAAAATAGATTTTATGATTCAAGGTTAAGCTATCTTTCTTTTGTTCAAAATACAGATGAAAAAAAAATAATTTCAAAGCAAATCTATCCTTACATATCCAAGCTGCCAAAAAAAAATATTACTCGATTTTTAGATGCTGGAATTGGCGATGGAACTATAACTGCTAATATTATTAAAAAATTTCATGATGTTTATCCAAACTCTTTATTGTTGATTACGGGGAAAGAAATAAGTTTTGAAGATGTCTT
>CALJHI010000106.1 GCA_938075575.1 uncultured SAR86 cluster bacterium
AATAAAACTTTAGAAAAAAATGGAAAAACAGCAATAGTTTTAGGAGCAACTTCTGGCGACACAGGATCTGCAGCAATTGATGCTTGTAAGAGATTCAGCTCAATAAAAAGCTTCATTCTTTTGCCTGATGGCAATATGTCAGAAATACAAAGAAAACAGATGACAACAGTAGACAGTGAAAATGTTTTTGTTATTAGAGTGAGCGGAAGTTTTGATGATTGTCAGGATATTGTAAAAAGTGCTTTTAGAGAAAGATCATTTTTAAAAAATGATCAATACCTTTTAGCTGTGAACTCTATTAACTGGGTTAGGATTGTTGGGCAGATTTGTTACTATTTTTATGCCTCATTAAAAACTAATAACTTATCAGAAGGTTTAAATTTTGCTGTTCCCACTGGAAACTTTGGAAATGTTTTTGCCTGTTATGCAGCAAGCAAGATGGGCATGCCTTTAAATAAAATAATTGTTGCAGTAAATGATAATAATATTCTTGATAGATTTTTTAAAAATAATGATTATTCAAAACAAAAAGTATTTGAAACATTATCACCAAGCATGGATATAAGCATTGCCAGTAATTTTGAGAGGCTTATTTATGACTTTTATGCTGATAGAAATTCTAAATTATGTGCTGATCTCTATAAATCTTTTCCTAATACCCCGATTCAACTTGATAAAAAAATATGGGAGAAGAGCAATAAGTTGTTTTTGAGTTATACAACTGATGATGACGAAACTATAAAAAACATTTTAAAAATCTACCAAAAGCATAAGTATTTGATTGATCCACATACAGCTGTGGCTGCATTTTCAGTTGAGTCATTGCAAAGTCAACTAGAAGGTAAAACTCTTATCCTGTCGACTGCTCATCCAGCTAAATTTCCAGATGTAATTAATAAAGCTGGCCTAGATTTAGCAGAAATTCCAAATAGTTTATCTGATGTTCTTGATAGAAAGGAGCATTCAGTAAAAATGCCATCATCAAAAGATGATATATTTAAATATATAGTTGATAATAATTAAGTGGATCAAACAGAGCTTAATTCTTTACTAAATGACTTAGACGCAAGATTAATTGAGATTGCAAATGGGCCATTCGAGCTGGACCAAAAAGAAATAAAACTCAAAGAAATTAATGAAAGTTTAACCCAAGAAGCCGTTTGGTCTGATTTAAATTTATCTCAAAAATTAAATAAAGAAAAAGCATCATTAGAAAGATCAATTAGCAATTTTAAATCTATTAAAGAAAAAGTATCTGACAATATTATACTTCTTGAAATGGCTGTAGAGGAGTCTGATGAAGCTACTCTCCAAGAAATAGCCAAAGATTTTCCTGATATTGAAAAGGGAGTTATAGATCTAGAATTTAGAAGAATGTTTACAAATAAAATGGACCCATCATCAGCCTATATTGAGATTCAGTCAGGGTCTGGTGGGACAGAGGCTCAGGACTGGGCTGAAATGCTCTTAAGAATGTATTCTAAATGGGCTGAAAGTAGAGATTTTAAAATCTCAATAACTGAAATATCACATGGCGAAGTTGCTGGAATTAAATCAGCCTCACTTTATGTGGAGGGTGATCATGCCTATGGATGGCTTAGAACTGAAACAGGAATTCATCGGTTGGTAAGAAAATCACCATTTGATTCGGGAAACAGACGACATACTTCATTTGCTTCAGTATTTATCTCTCCTGAGATAGATGAGTCTATTGAAATTGAAATAAATAATTCTGACATTAGAATTGATACATATAGAGCATCAGGCGCCGGAGGACAACATGTTAATAAAACAGATTCGGCAGTAAGACTTACACATGAGCCAACTGGAGTGGTTGCTCAATGTCAAAGTGATAGATCTCAACATAAGAATAAAGAAAATGCTTTTAAACAGCTAAAATCGAAGCTTTACGAGTTAGAATTACAAAAACAAAATGAAGAAAGACAAGAGTTAGAAGAAAGTAAGTCTGACATAGGCTGGGGAAGCCAAATCAGGTCTTATGTTTTAGATCAATCAAGAATAAAAGATTTAAGAACTGGTTATGAAACAGGAAATACAACAGCAGTATTAAATGGTGAAATTGATGAGTTTATTAAAAGTAGTTTAAATGAGGGAGTATAAATGTCTGAAGAAAACTTAGGTGGCGAAGATGGAATTATTGAAGAGCGAAGGAAGAAGCTTGAAATTCTTAGATCAAATAAAAAAGCCTATATAAATAATTTTTATAAAGAAAACTTCGCAAAAGATTTAATCTCTGATTTTTCAAAACTAACAAAGGAAGAACTTGAAGAAAAAAACATAACTGGCATATCAGTTGCAGGGAGAGTTATTCTTAGAAGAATCATGGGAAATGCTAGCTTTGCAACCATAAGAGATGGAAGTGGAGATATTCAAATATATATTAGTAAGAATACAGTCAATAAAGAGCTATATGAGGACTTTAAGACATGGGATCTCGGCGACATTATTGGTGTTGAGGGCAGACTATTTAAAACTAGAACAGATGAATTAACTATAGAAGCATCAAACACCATACTAATTACAAAATCTGTAAGGCCAATGCCTGATAAATTTAAAGGCCTTTCTGATATTGAAATTAGATACAGGCAAAGGTATCTAGATCTTATGAGTAGCGATGAGTCTAAAAAAGTTTTTGTCGATAGAACTAAAATTATTGATTCAATGAGATCTTCTTTAAGAAATAGAAACTTTATTGAAGTAGAAACACCAATGATGCATCCAATCCCAGGTGGAGCTGTGGCAAGACCATTTATTACTAAACATAATGCATTAGATAGAGATCTTTATCTTAGAATTGCTCCTGAGCTTTACTTAAAAAGGCTTTTGGTTGGTGGTTTCGAAAGGGTCTTTGAGATTAATAGAAGCTTTAGAAACGAGGGCTTGTCCACAAGACATAATCCTGAGTTCACCATGCTTGAATATTATGAAGCTTATTCCTCATTAGATAGAACAATCAAATTTACTGAAGACATGATCAAAGATGCTACAGAAGAAATTTGCGGAACATTAAAAATAAATTGGGGTGAAGACAATATTGACCTTTCAGACTTTAGAAAAGAAACTCTTTCAAATTTAGTTTTAGAGGAAAATAAAAATCTTTCAGAAGATGACCTCGCAAAACTTAATGGTAAAGAGCTCTTAGAACTATTTGAGGAAACTGTTGAGAGCAAGCTAATTCAACCAACATTTGTGATAGGTTATCCAGTAGAGGTTTCTCCGTTATCAAGACGTAATAATGACAATCCTGCTATAGCGGATAGATTTGAGTTATTTATTGGTGGAAAAGAAATAGCAAATGGATTCTGTGAGCTCAATGATCCAGACGATCAGGCTGAAAGATTTAAAGCCCAAGTTAAAGCTAAGGACGCAGGAGATAAAGAGGCTATGTCATATGATCAAGATTATGTAACCTCATTAGAACACGGCATGCCACCAGCAGTAGGGGTTGGCATAGGAATAGATAGGCTCGTAATGATGATTACTAATCAGACATCAATAAGAGATGTAATCTTATTCCCGCAGCTAAAAACTTAGAAAAATATATAAATTACCATCTAAACTTATTAAAGTTTTCAGGATTAGCCCACCCAT
>CALJHI010000107.1 GCA_938075575.1 uncultured SAR86 cluster bacterium
ATAATTTGTTTTTCATGGAAGTAAGTATTGCATTTTTTTTATATAAATTCACTGAATTTATGAAATATTCTTTTTTTCTTAATTTATAAAATATTCTTTTATATATGTAAAGTAAACTTGACATACAAATTTCAAAAGAAATATAATTAATTTGAGGTATTAAATATGGCAAAAATTTCATTTTATGGATCTTGGATAGACCTAAAGTCGCTTAACGAAGAAGATAGGCGGAACTATAAGATTTCAATGTTCTTCTTTTTTTTGGGTGCTCTGTGTTGGGGGATCCATTTATCAGGAACTGATCTTGGGTTTTTGGCTGCTGAGAATATAAACAATACTTCTTTGTCTTATACACTTGCTAGATTTGCAGTAATTATTTTTTGGTTTGTTGCTATTATTTTTTATCTAAAATTTTATAGAAACCAAGATGAGTTGCTTAAAAGATGGCATGACTATGTTCTAAGTTGGGGTGCAATATCTTTTGTTTCTCTAGGGATGATAATATCTCTTTTTTCACCTTATTTAGAGTTTAGTCCATCTTTCTACGAGTACTTTTTAGCTTTTGCAGTGGGGACTATAATAGGCGGATTTCGTTTTCACAAAATTTATTTATCCTAGCAAATGAAAAACAAACTTAAAGAGCTTAGAAAGGCTAAAGGAATTAGCCAGGGGGACTTAGCTCATCACCTCAAAGTTAGCAGACAAACCATCAATTCAATTGAGAATGGTAAGTTCGACCCTTCATTGACTTTAAGTATTGGGCTAACAAGATTTTTTAAAGTTTCTCTGGAAGATATATTTTTACTAGAGGAATAAATTACAAATAAACTTTTCCAAATTGATTAGAAGTAAAATCTTCCCATAAGATAGACTCTTGTTTTGCAAATCCATTTTTAGGAATTTGATCTTTGAAATACATTTCCAAGCAGCTGCAGACACCTGATGCGGTTGTTATCTGAATGGCGCTAAACCTCTCATCTCCATATATTTTTCTTAAATAAGTTTTTTCTTGAAGAATTCCATCAATCTCGCCAATAACTTTTACAAAAAATATAATTACATCATTAGTGGTTCTTGGCACCTCTTTATCAAAAAGCTTTTCTAAAACATCTTTATTCTTCTTTAAGTGAAGGTCGTTAAATAAAAACTTCATGTGGTTTAAGTGGCCAGGATATCTTATTGTCTTATAGCTAAGGTTATCAACTTTGTTCTCATAAGTTTCGCACATCGTTGCGCATCCGCCGCTAGTATTAAAAGCCTCGTAACTCTCTCCTTCTATAATCATTTTTTCGGCACCTTCAAGAGGCATCACCTTTATGCACTTTCCCTCGTATATGGCATCGGCTTCATTGCAATACTCGTTTATAAGCCCATTTGTTGACCAACTTAAATAATAGCTCATCTCATTGGTAGTAAACCTTGGCAAAGCCCCCACCCTCATCATAGCCTCTGAGACATGATCAAAGTCTTTCATTAAAGATGCTGCGCATATGTTTATTGCTCCTGGAGCAAGTCCGCATTGAGGCATCATTACATTATTTGAATTAATACTTCTTATAAACTCAGTTGTTTCAACATCTTCTGTTAAGTCAAAATATCCAATATTAAGCTCTGCTGCCACTGTTCCGATATTCTTGTTAATAGCAAATGGGCCGGCTGAAATTACAGCATCGACATCTTTAAGAAATATTCTGACTTGGTCAATATCGCGTGCGTCTAAGCCATCGTTTATATCTCCCTGCTTAATTTCATAACTTTCCTTAAGAAGCTCTTTAATTGCCCAGCCAATGTTTCCCTTCCCAATTATTGCTACCTTACGACTCATCAAATTCTACTCCTTGAGCTAATGGCAGCTCAGAACCATGATTTACTGTTGCTGTAACTCTTCTCATGTATGTCTTCCATGCATCTGATCCAGACTCTCTCCCGCCTCCGGTATCCTTCTCCCCTCCAAATGCTCCTCCTATTTCGGCGCCACTAGTGCCAATATTTACATTGGCAATTCCGCAGTCACTTCCCTCGGAGCTTAAAAATAACTCTGATTCTCTTAAGTCGTTTGTAAATATTGAACTACTCAAGCCTTGCTTGACCTCATTCTGCATTTTGATAGCTTCTTTTAGATCGTTAAATTTTTTCACATAAAGAATTGGTGCAAAAGTTTCGTTCATCATTTCTTCTTCGATTCTATCAACCTCAATAATTGCAGGCTTAACATAGAACTCACTTGGATCTTCAATTTCTAGCCTCTCGCCGCCAGTTATTTTTACGCCTTTTGATCTCATGGTTTTAATAATTTCCTGCATAACATTGAAGCTTTGCTCAGATATAAGAGGCCCAAGCTGAGACGATGCATTGGATGGGTCTCCTATATTTAACGATTCATAGTATGCATATAATTTTTTTATGAATTCACTGTATATGTCTTCATGAACAAACAGTCTTCTTAAACTTGTGCATCTTTGGCCTGTGGTTCCGCATGCTGAAAAAGTTACACCTTTAACTGTGAGATCTATATCGGCTGTTGGACATACAATTGCTGCATTATTACCCCCGAGCTCTAGAAGAGTTCTGCCCAGCCTTGCTCCAACTAAAGGGGCAAGCTCTTTGCCCATTTGTGTGCTGCCGGTTGCCGAAATTAATGGGATATTTTCATCCTTACATAAAGCTATGGCTTCGTTATTACCGCCTTTTAAAATTTGAACTATATCCTTATGCTCCTCTGTAACTTTGTCCCATACGTCTTTAATTGCGTCTGCGCATTTATTGGAGTGAGGACTTGGCTTCCATATAATGCTATTGCCACAAACGGCTGCTAGGCAAAAGTTCCATGCAAATACAGCCATGGGAAAATTAAAAGCTGTGATACAACCAACAATTCCTATTGGCTGCCATATCTCTTGAAGTCTATGTTCTGGTCTTTCGCTAGGCATGGTTAGTCCATAAAGCTGCCTACTTAAGCCTGTTGCAAAATCACACATATCAATTGCCTCTTGGACCTCACCTTCTGCTTCTGAGGTTATTTTTCTGGCTTCTTGTGTGATTATATGAGCCAACTCTTTCTTTCTTTTTCTAAGCTCATTCCCAAACTCTCTTATTATTTCTCCTCTTTGTGGTGCTGGTATTTGCCTCCACAAAAGAGAAGCCTGTTTTGATGTGACTACTATATTTTTATAGGTATCAGACTCCATCTATCTCCCCTTTTGAGATTTTGAATATCTGATAGATTGCAAAAAGCCCAAAAATTAATACGTATGACATATAAAAATTTATAACAAGTGGATCGTCTATTGAGTCAACAAATGGATCGCTTGGAGGTAGCCTTTGCAAAACCTCTGCAGTGGTAGGAAGCAAACTAAAGAAAACTGTCCCTGTGAGAGCTAGTTGTTTTAGGTAAATGCTTAAAAAGCCAAAAATATTATATTTCTCTAAGCTCAATGCAAAAAACACTGCAAGTATGGTTATGACTGAAAGCCAATGAGCTGTATTAAAAGATCCTGTTGCGCCATATAAAAGAAATGAAGATGCACATGTTAAAACTGTGCTAAATAAATAGAATTTTGCAAGTTTCGTATCTAGGTAAATAAACTTATCTTTTAGTATAAGGTATAGCCCAATTATGATGGCCGCTGTGCCTAAAATAGTATGAAACCAGCCTATTAAAGAAATTCCTCCAAACATTCTCCTACCCCCATTTATTCTATAATTTCTATCTTACTACGAATTATATATAAGATATTGTTGTAAAACATCTATCTTCTTTGGGCCGCCAAAGTAATCTATCTCCTCATCATCGAAAGTATTTATGCTCTTTAATAAGCATTCCTTTTGCTCTGGGTAATTAAAAATTTCAGGCAAGGGCTGGAATATTACGTTAATTGTAAACAAAGAATATTCTTCATGAAACCTGCATAAAGTTTCTTTCTCTGATCTTATAAACCAGCTTGCCGGATCGTCAATTAAGTTTTTTTCTTCTTCTAAATGAAAGCGTTTAGTATCTCCATGAATCAGCCAGTTTTGTCTAGCGAAAGGCTTCATTACAGGCGCTTGTTTTATAAATTTTGATATCCTGTCGCCTATTTTTTTGTTAAGTGTAGTTACTGGTTTATGAATTTCGGATAAAGGTTTGCCTATCTTGGATTGAACATTCCAATAACTTGGGGAACAGATGCTGGCAGCAATAAGCTCCTGATCTCCATAAGACCGTATCAAGCATAAATCATCTTGAATGGTTAAACTCATATCGGCTATCAAGTCTGGATAAACTTGATTCGAAATCTTAAAATTATCATTTAATAGATTCTGGCCTTCTTCTGAGCAACTAGTTGCTGCAACAACCTTGCTGTAAGACCTCTCTAGTAAATCTTTCTTGTGTTTAAGCAGACTATTACCAATTTTTCGGTCAAGCCATTTTTCTAGTTCTATAGGCTTTAAACCAAGTCTATATTTTGGCTTTCCATCTTCCCACGGAGGGTGTTTCCAAAATGCTGGGTCTGGCTGTATTGCCACCTTAGTCAGGTTGTTTGTTTGAGCCAGGCGCCTTAAATATTGGCCAAAGCAATTGATATGGAACAGGTGCGTCAAATAGATTTTCAACTCCTATTTTTCTAGGATATTTTCTAGTTATCTTGGCTGTCCCAAAAATCATATCCCATATAAATAAAAGATTTCCATAGTTTCCTTTGTAGTGAGTATTTTCATCTGAAGAGTGTTTGCCATGATGTGCCCAGTGAGTTGCTGGTGTAGAAATTGTTCTCTCTAAAACCCACATAACTGGGTGAAGCCATTTAATCTCGTACAGTTTCTTATCCCACCTAAGGTCTGTGTGGGCTCCAAAGATAACTGTTTGCTTGAGAACAATATAGAAAAAATATATCCATCCTGATCCCATGTAGAATAAAACTCCTGCAAACCATAGGCCTGGCATCAATAAATAATAAAAAAGCCCGTTTCTGTATACAACCCTAATCGACAGATATTCAGGATCATGATGGGGTCTGTGTAAGTTATATAAAATCGGAACAGAATGACAAAGCCTATGCCATGCGTATTGAGCAAGATCATCAAAGATTAGCAATAGGCCAAAAATTGCAAATACGCTCCACTCAGAAATTATCCCTTTTGTGCTTGGCGCGAGTACATCTGTTAAACCATAGGCTAAAGCAAAGGCAAGTGGCTGAGCAAAGAATAGAACTTGGAAGAAACTAAAAAACTCAACAACCCCATCTTTTGTTCTTTGATTCTCTTTGTTAAAAAAATTCGTAAAAATGATTTCTAGAAAAACAATTGAAAAGAAAATAATGAGAATAACTAGCTGATAGGTTTCCATACTTAAAAAATCTTGTGCTTACCTCTTAGAATTTCAAGATACATAATATGGTCTGCTATAAAACTATAAATAGGATATTTAAAAGTTGCTGGTTTGTTTTTTTCGATAAAGAAATGACTAACCCAAGCAAAACCATAGCCGCTTAGGAGTGAGAATAATATATATTTAAATTCAAATGTCATGAAAAAATTAACCAAGAAATATAGAGAAAAAGTGGTGCCTATAAAGTGAAGGAGCTTTGTGGTTTTGTGACTATGTTCTGATAAGTAATAAGGGTAAAAATCTTTGAAGTTTGTGTATCTATTTTCCATCATTCCCTCTCCGGTAATCCACTTACCCTTGTAAGTGTTGTTGTTGCTCCAGCTCTTCTATATTCAGATATAGATTGATATTCAGGGTCGGCATACCATTCCTCTGCTTTGGTCTTTGAGGGGAAGCTGAATAAAATAATTCTTCCTTTAACCCTCTCATCTCCTTCAACATGAAAAACATCGTCATCATAAGTAATAAACTGTCCATCATATTTTTTTAGTATCTGAAAAAAGCCTTTCTCATATTTTCTATATATCTTAGGATCATGAATTTGAAGATTTGCTATCATATAAACTTTTAATTCCGTCATTTTAATACCCTTTAATAATCAATACTTTATAAATAATATTATTTTGTGGTCTCTCTTGCAATTGCCCTAAACATTGCAATATGAGCATCTTTAGACTTTTGTCTTTCTGATGTGAACCTGTAATTAGATGAGGTTTTTGCTATAACTACATTGCTTACAGGGTCAATATAAATATATTGATTATATACGCCCGCAGCTGTGTAATCTGTAGCAGGGAAACCGGGCACCCACCACTGATAACCATATCCCCATGTGTTTGCTGATAGCTCTCCAGCCATTGGTTGCACATGAGGGGCGTCTAAAAAATAAGAAGCTTCAACCCATTCACTTGGAACAATTTGTTTGCCTTCCCACATGCCCTTATTTAAATATAACTGTCCAAACTTTGCATAATCACGCAAGGTTGCATTTAAGCCACCAAGGGCCATAGCATTACCAACAGAATCTGTTATGTAATATGCATCACTTTCCATGCCTATTTGGCTCCAGATTTTTTCATATAAATAATCTTCGAGCGTCTTTCCTGTGACCTCCATGATCAACATTCCTAGCATTTCAGAATTTATACTTACATAGTGATTGTATGTTCCGGGTTCTCTTTCTCTTTCTAGGGTCTTGGCAAACTTTCTAAAGGGAGTGCCTAATGCAACAGCTTCACCAAATTTATTTATGTCTGATTCAGGATCGCCATAATCTTCATTAAATCTAACACCCGATGACATTTGTAATAAATCTTTTATGGACACTCCTTCATACCCTGTTCCATAAAAGTCATCAAGATATTTAGTAATTGGGTCATTAATGCTTTCTATTAAACCGTCATTAAGAGCAATTCCTACTAATGCTGATAAAAATGATTTTGCTACAGACCAAGAGATATGTTGGCTAGAAATATCATTTCCATTCCAGTAATTTTCGTAAAGCATAACGCCGTCTTTAAGAATGATTAAGCCATCTGTATTGTAGTACGTTAGCTCATCTTTCATATTGAGCTCCAGTCCTTCAGAATTTTTAAAACTTTCTGGAAGTTCAAATTCAGCAGTTTCAAAAATGTAAGGGGTATCAGAAGCTTTTATTGGACTTGTGTAAGGGAATATCTCCTTCATATTAATGAAGTTATATGAAATTTTATCTTCATTATATAAGTTAAGCATGCTGTTTAACCTGATTAAATTAGGGCCGTATGTAAAAGAGATGACTGCAATAACCAATACAAGTAATCCAAAAAAATATTTCATTAAGATTTTGGAATATGGCACATGGCACAAATTTTATTATTTGAAGGGTCTCTTAAATACCCTAAGTATGCCTTGATGCCTCCACCCTCTCTAACACCTGGAGGATCTTCGCAGGTTGTTCCCCCATTGGCCTCTCCAACTTTATGCCACTCATCAATAGTTTCCCCATCTTTTGCTTTAAATCCAATAGTCGACCCATTTCCATGTGATGCTGCATTCCCATCAAGGGGCTCTGTAATTAAAAATGTTACATCTCCTAAAAAGTACATATACCTAACAGCTCCGCCATGTCCAACATGTTTTAGCCCAGGCTTTGCGCCTAAAACAGCTAAAGTAGCATCATAAAATTTTCTAGACTCTTCAATGTTAGTTGCGCCCAACATAATATGATTAAACATCGTTCCCCCTATGTTTTGTATTCTGTTTATTTCTTATTACTTTACTATAGTTTGGTTAAAATTCTTATTAACTTTTTTTGAAAAAAAATACATTTTTATCTTCTTCCCAGCATGACCAACTTCTCTGCTTAGCAATTAAGTGTAGAGATTTCTCAGAATAAAAAACAACATGAGTAGGATCTCTTCGATAATACCAATCTTCAAAAATAACATCTTTAGTTATTAAGGATGTCATAACTGCCAATATGCCATTTTTCTCCAGCATTCTATCAATCTTATTGAACTCTTCGGAAGGAGTAAAAAAATGTTCTGCTGCTTCTGTGCAAGTAACAAATGTATATTTATTTTTAAAAATAGATTTATTTGGATAGAAAAATGGATCATACAAATCAACCTTAAAGCCATTTATTTCAAGAATATCAGCAAGTGCTGGCCCATGACCGCAGCCATAATCTAATCCTAAGCTATCCTTGTTTAGTAATTTCTGTAGAGGGTTTGTTACTTTAGATAAGAATTTCCTGTAGCCGGCATCATTGATTATATTTTTATGTTCTAAATAGCGCTCTTTTTCATCGCCGTGCTCAATATAATGAGATGGATCAAGAAATTTTGAGAGGCAAGTTTTGCAGTGCCAGTATTTTCTTTCATCTTTTTTTGTTTTGAAAGAATGCGTGTTGGGGCTGAGACATACGATGCAATCTATAGTCACTTTATATTATGCCCCTAGAACTTTTTTTATACCTTCAATAGAAATTAACATGCCGTGATGAACTCCGTCTGCAAATTGTTCAGGATCTATTTCAGTTGTCCATGTAAGTTTTGAGGAAAGCTCATCGACCATCGAAATCTCCATAACAGCTAAATGGTGATTAATGCTTGATGGTGTTTTGATTGCAGAATATTTGAGGATCATATTCTCATCATCTTTTAGGAGTATTTCTTCTGTGACACTTCCTATGCCATCCATTTCAAATGATCTTAGGTTTCCCTCTAGAGAAATTGAATCAATTGAAGGAACCCAGTCTGACCTTGCCACATCTGAAAGTATCTCCCAAAGAGCATTTGCAGAGCAGTTAAAAATTATTTCTTCTTTTAATGTTTTCATTTTAATATTTTATCATTATTAAATTATTAAATTTCTAGCCCTTGAAGGCCGAGGGAATCTCAGGCTCTTTGCTGTGATAACATAAAACCATTGGGGGAGATTATGAGCAAATTTACATCTACAAAACCGCTTGCAGGTATAAAAGTTATTGAGCTATCAAACATGATAACTTGCTCGCTGGCTGCAATGACTTTATCGGCACAGGGCGCTGAAATAATTAAAATTGAGCCGCCTGTATTGGGCGATAAAATGAGGCCTCTTGGAACACAGAAAAATGGAGTATCAGGATTTTTTCATAACTGCAATCGTGGAAAAAGATCGCTTGCTATAGATCTAAAGTCAGAGGCTGGCGTTAGAGCTGTTAAGGCTCTTTCTTCAAATGCGGATATTCTTCTTCATAACTATAGGCCAGGTGTAATGGATAAGCTTGGCTTGGGATCGCATGAGTTAAGAGATCTAAATAAAAAATTAATATATGTAGCTGTAAGTGGATTTGGAACAAAAGGACCAATGACTAATCTCCCTGCATTTGATCATGTCATTCAAGGCATGGCAGGTTTTACTGATCTTCAGTCTTCTAATGAAGGCTCATATGATTTCATAAAAACCTTTATTTGTGACAAGGTTACTGCTTATACAGTTAGCCAAGCAGCTACTGCTGCACTTCTTGCTAGAACTAATACGGGCATTGGGCAGCATATTGATATATCAATGTTGCATGCATGTCTTTCATTTATGTGGCCAGATGGAATGATGCATCGCACCCTAAAAGATGAAGACAGGTTTGAGATGTCTCCAGGTTCTGATTATTTTCAAACCATAAATTATAGTGATGGTGGTGTTGCTGTTGCACCTCTAACCAATGAGCATTGGGAGGCGCTATTGCCCATGTTGGGGTATCCCGAACTTATTGGAACTCCTCTTTATGAATCAGTTGCTTCTAGGATGACTAATATGAAGGATGTTCTAGAAGTCCTTAAATCTCCAAGAGATGATATTGGTGTTGATAGGGCTATGGAGATACTCATTGAGGCTGATGTTCCCTGCTCGCCATGTATTAAAAGGGATGAAATAGAAACTGTTGAGCAAATTAAAGCAATAGGCGCTCTTGAAACCTATGTTACTGAAGCAATGGGCAGGCTTACAGCTCCAACTCCGCCTGTTTTATTTGAAGGAAAATCAACATCTCAAGCTGAGCCAAGCCCTTTGCTAGGCGAGCATGGGAAAGAAATTCTTGATGAGATTGGTTGGAAAGAGACTGAAATAGAAAAATTATTGGAATCTGGGGATATGGTAATAACAAAACTATAAAGTTATTTATATCTATATTTAATAAAGATAAAATTAAATCTAATTACTCTATTTAATTTAATGTCTAAATCAAAGTCATCTGATAAAACTAATTTTGATATCTATTTCAATGAAATTAATAACTTGTTTGAATCTGATGATGATCAGCATTTTGTGTATCTAACTGGGGCAGCCGGAACAGGTAAAACCACTCTAGTTAAAAAAATAATAGAAGAAAATAGTTTAAAGAAAATTGTAGTTGCTCCAACTGGGATTGCTGCATTAAATATTGGTGGGGCAACGATTAATTCTGCATTTAGAATTGGCTTTGATACATTCCCAGTAATTACAGAATCAAATGATCCAAGGTTTAAGAAGCTTTTAAGAAATTTAGAGTTGCTAATCATTGATGAGATTTCTATGGTCAGAGCTCCAATGCTTGATGCAATATCAGAAACTCTAAAATTACATAGAGACTCCTCTGAACCATTTGGAGGTGTCCATGTGCTAGCCTGTGGAGATTTATTCCAGCTGCCGCCAGTTGTTAAAGATGATGAGGAACAGGCTATATACGAAAAATATGAATCCATATATTTTTTTAGTGCTAAAAGCTTTAAGCAAATAGAGGTTCCATCATTCTATGAATTAACTTACTCTTTTAGACAAAGCGATGATAATAATTTTTATGATCTCTTAAATAATATTCGAATTGGTAAAGAGGTAGAAAAAACGATCAATAAGATCAATGCTTCTTGTTTTAACCCCAGCAACTATGAAGAGTCTGCTCTAATAGTAACGTCTAGAAGGTATAGAGCAGATCAAATTAATGAAGAAATGCTTAACACCATTGAAGGGCCTGCAACCTCTGCACTTGCTGAGGAATTAGGAGAGCTAAAAGAAAGCGAGCTGCCAGCACCCAGAAACTTAAGAATAAAAGAAGGTGCAAAAGTTATGTTTATAAAAAATGATAGTGAGGGGCGCTGGGTAAATGGCACTGTGGGCAAGGTAGTGGATTGCAAAGATAAAAAAAGAAAAACTATTAAAGTTGAGGTTGCCGGCAAGACTCTAAAGGTTAAAAGAGAAGAGTGGAATAAGATTAGATATATTTATGATGATTACGATGATGAGATGGAAGAAGAGATAGTCTCTTCATTCAGACAGTTCCCATTAAAGCTTGGCTGGGCGGTTACAATCCATAAGGCACAAGGCCTTACTTTGGAAAGCTGTTCAATTGATTTGGGTCAGGGCGCATTCGCCACAGGTCAGACTTATGTTGCCCTTAGTAGATGCAAAACACTTGGGTCAGTAAACTTATATCAAGAGCTCAAAGCGACAGATGCGATGGTGGACTCAGCTATAATAGATTTTCATAAAGAGTCTTTTTAGATTGACGGTTCTTCTAAAAATTCTTTTTCAAATGCATCAATAACTTTATCATTGCGCACACTCATAAACCTATAAAGGTGTTTTTTGTTTTTTATTGAGCAAGCATTTCCGCCCTCATCAACTGGTGGCTTGTACTCCATATAGTATGTAGCAGCGATAGAATTCGTTATAAAAATCCCGCACCTTTTGAAACTGTAAGTATCTTCTTTTCTGTTATGCCTTAGGCACATTGACTTGTGTGAAGAAATATTTTCAACTTCGCCATTTTCTTTAATATCGAACTTCACTTGAGCATAACCGCTGATTCTTGCGGCTGGGTATTCAGGCCTCATCACTTGCTTTAGTTTGGTAGAGCATCCATTTTCTTCAATGATATTGGAGGCGTGGGATCCTATAGATGCGATAAGAATGCATGATATAGCTATAAAATTTTTCATACTAACTTGTCCTTGCAAGCTCTTTTTTTAATCGCTCACGAAATGCAAAATCATCAACAGTTATGGTGTGCCTCGGAGTGTCTATTTGTTTTACATCAGGTTTATTTAATTCTGCATCAATTAAAACCTTTATTGGTTTTTTTGGCTTCCATAACCCTTTTAAATGCTTTGCTGCGAGTTTTGATTGAAGCTCTGCGCCTGGCCAAATACATCCTAGTGGTTGGAAAAGGCCTATAAAGTATAAATTTTTAATTTTTGCAGGAATCATTCTATGAAGCAGAGGAACTTTTCCCTCCTCGAAGCTTAAGAAATCTTTATCAAAGAACTTATGTTTAATTTTAAATCCAGTGCATGCAATTACCACATCAAAATCTTCTTTGCTTCCATCAACAAAGTGAATCGTTTTTCCCTCATACCTTAAAATATCTTTATGCGGAGTAACTTTTCCGTGCCTTACTGCATAATAAAGCTCTGAATTAACTGTTGGGTGCGTTCCAAATAGATTTTGGGTTGGCTCTTGAAGGCCTATATCTTTATTTCTACCTTGAAATATCTGAAGCATAAGCTTGGTAAATGGCTCTCTTATAAATGCGGGCATCCATCTGTTTTTTAATGCATACATATCTACTGGGAGTCCATACATAAACTTGGGAATTAAATAATACCCTCTTCTCCAACTAATATGAGTAGAGCTAGAAACCCTTGCAGTTTCTACAGCAACGTCACATGCTGAGTTCCCTCCTCCAATAACTAAAACTTTTTTATTAGCAAAAGGCTTAGCTGATTTAAAATCATGAGAATGAATAAATTCTCCTGAAAACTCTCCCGGATAATCTGGATATCTTGGCTCATGATGATGTCCATTGCATACAACTAGCCCATCAAATTTTCCAGACATGGATTCATTGGTCTCTAGGTCTTTCCATGAAATATCCCATAAATTGTCTTCGTCCTGCTGGCACCGCTCAACCTCCGTGCCAAATTTTATTAATTTCTTAATATCAAAAGTATCTGCATAATCATTAAAATAGTTAAGAAGTTCTGTATGTGATGGATAGTCTGATGCTGACTCTGGTAGTGGATGATCCTCATAAAATGAGGTGTATTTTGAGCTTATGATATGTGTTGTTTCAAAAACACTAGAGTGGCCTGAGGGATCGTTAAACCTCCAGTTCCCCCCAACGCCCATACACCTTTCAAAGGCTGTTACCTCAAAACCTGCATCTGCAAAGTTTTTAATCGCCGTTATTCCCGAAGGTCCCGCCCCTATTACTGCAACTTTTTTCATTGACACTCTAATTAATATTTATTGATTATAACGAATTTTAAGAAGATAGATGTTGAATCAGCAATGTCGGCACTCCGTGATGATGTGATTTAATTGTTATGACCTTGGTGTTTTTTTTAATTCCATCTTTTATATCTGTTACATCTACTCCTGCATCTTTTAATCTTTTGTATGTATCTTCAATGTTTTTAACTTCCCATGCTAGGCCCCATAAAGAATCTGCTGACTCACTATCGTCTTTTTTTTCAACAACCTCAATAGTTGTTTTGTTAAGTCTAAAGAAAAGCATTCTTTTGTCCCAATGCTCTATGTGTTTATCTAAGGCAAGCCTAATCCCAAAGACATCTCTATATATGTCAATAAAACCATCAGCATCATTTGTATTAATAACCAAATGATCTAATTTGTTAATTATTGATGGTCGTTCAAAGTTTGGCTTGGGTAATATGCCGTGTGTATGTTGGATAATGAAAGAAAAAATGCCTCTTGTTAGCTCTGGGGGAAGAAAAAGATTTTTCCATTTCCTAATCTCATCATTCTTAAAATTTGTACCTACTCCTTCTCCTGGTTCATTTATTAGAAAAGATTTATCTTTTAATGTTTGGGTTGTTTGTTCAATATCATCAGTTCCGAGAACCATTCCTATAAGACCCTCGCCAGATTCTTGTAGGGCGTGCTGAACAAGCATTGCGCCTAACCCGTCTCCGCTTGCTGAAAGTAATTCAAAGTATGTGTTTTGAAAATTAAAAAGTGAGTTAGTAGTACCAAGCTCTTTATGTTCTCCTTTCCAAACAGGCTGAATGCCAAATATTTTTGTGTAATCCTCTTCAGCTTTATCTAAGTCATCTACTGCAATTATTAGGTGGTCTAATGTTGAAATCATGAAATAAAGATTAAAGTTTTTGTAACTAGATGTCTATTTTAATCTTGAAAGTAATGGTTTTATTAACTACATTAAAGTAATGGTTTTTAAGAAAAAAATATATCTATTAGCATTCTTAATTACATCTTGTGGGGGCGGAGGCGGAAGCTCTCAAACAGTGGCTCCTGAATCGCCAAATACACCAACCCCATCATCTCCATCACATCCAAGCGTTTGGGATGTAGTAACTCCAGGGTCTGTGGGGATGAACAAGGCAGGCCTTGATGAAGCATTCAGGTACGCAATGCAAGATGGATCATACACTCAAGCAGCGGTTGTAATTAAAGATGGCAAATTGGTTTATGAAAGATATAGAGGAATAACTATGAGCGAGGCAAGCGTTCTTAATGAATCAATTTCAATTGACTCTAGGACATTGGCCGAGCTCTATGCAGAAAGAGATGTTAGAAGTTATGTTTCATCTTGGTCGACTGCAAAATCTTTTACAAGCATCTTAATAGCTCTAGCTGTAGAAGATGGTTTTATAAGCTCAATAGAGGATTCAGCATCAGAATATATAACCGAATGGTCGACTGATCAAAGATCATCCATATCGATAAAAAATTTATTAGACATGCGGTCCGGTTTGGTTCCTATGTGTTTTATTGTTTCAATAAATGATATTGGCGAATGTCAGACGGCTTCAGGGGCCTCTTCTGGAGGAAATATAGTTTATGCAAATGATCAAATGACTAAGTGCATATCTAGAAATCTTGCTGATGAAGGCGTAAATCATCCGTGGTATGAAAATGGGAGTGTTCCATTTAATCGGGGAAACTTTCTGTATTCAAACTGTGACACCATGGTATTAGGAGAAATAATTTTCAGAGCTACAGGGCAAGATCTTCAAACATTTGCTGAATACAGTTTATTTTCTAAAATTGGAATAGAGGCTTCTTGGTGGAGAGATTTCTCTTCAGATGGTCAATCAAATGGTAATTATTTGGCCTACTGTTGTCTAGATATGACTGCGAGAGATTTTGCAAAATTTGGTCATATGCTCCTTCTTGGAGGCGTATGGGAAAATGGAAACTCAAAGCTAGGCTCATATGTTGACACAATTAAAAACCTACAGTCATATGGTTTAAAATTTTGGACATTATGTTCCAATCCGTCATCTTCTCCTTGTGATGAATACATCATCTCAACAATAGGATTTGATGGTCAATATATAATGGTTGATTTTGAACGAAATCTTGTTGTCGTTAGGGCAAGTTTATATGAGCCTGTTCAAAATATTTCTGCTGATAGGAAGATGAAATTATTTCCAGATGATTTATCAAGCTCTAATTGGGTTGCAACTGTGCCAAGTGGTCTAGGGGCTGCAGCAAATAGTACTTTCTCTGCTAGTGAGTTTGTAAAACAAGTTATTGATTCTATTAATTAGTTTTTGCTCTATGGTGATGAGAAGATTGCTCCGATAAAAATTAGTATTAGGCCAATAGAAGCGCCAACTGCATAAAATTTATTAAAAGTTAAATCAGTTATTACCTTTGGGAAGATATTTTTGAATAAATCTAAGCATATTTTCCCCCATAATTTTTCTAATTTGCTCTTCGGTTGCTCCAAGCTTTAGAAGCCAGTCTGTAATAGCTGCGAGCTCTGATGTATCAAAACCTGGGGTTATTGTTCCATCAAAATCTGAGCCTAAAGAAAGGTGGTCTTCTCCCACAAGGTCAATGCCATACACCAAAGCTTCTGCAACTGCTTTTGGGGTATTATTACAAATTGCTCCATCCCAATATCCAATTGCTATAAGCCCTCCTTTCTTTGCAATAGATTGCATCAGGCTATCATCAATATTCCTTGCTGATTTACAGTGGCCATTAAAGCCAGTATGACTAACGACTAGTGGCCTACTCGAAATCTTTAAGACGTCTTTCACAACATTTTGTGATGAATGGGAGACGTCTAATATTATCTCTAAATCTTCTATTAAGTTAACAACTTCGTACCCAAACTCACTTAAGCCTTGACCCGATGTGCCGTGAAGAGAGCCTCCGAGCTTGTTATCAAAGAAGTGATGTAGGCTCATCATCCTAAAGCCTTCTTCGTAAAGTCTTTGGACATTTTTAATATCTCCATCAAGAGCATGGGATCCTTCGGTGCCAATTAAGCCGCCTATTAAATCTTTGTTACTTTTTCGCTGCTCAAGGAAGTTTTTTACATCATTTTGTGATTTGATGATCATCAAATCATTAGGATTTTCTTGTGATAATTTTTTTATCTTTTTGGCTTGGAATATTGCTCTTTCTGCCAAGCTTCTCCATGTCTTAATTGGCCAGCCTTGGGCTATGGCAAGTGCGGTAATGTTATCTCTAGCATCGGTTTCGTTTTTCTCGTAATTCTGACCCGATGGGGACTTGGTTACTGTTGTAAACATTTGAAGGGCTACATTGCCTTGCTGAAGTTTTGGTATGTCTACATGGCCATGATCGTTATCTGTTGTTAAGTCTCTGCTCCACAGAAAGCTATCAGCATGCCAATCTCCAATAATCAAATCTTGATGGAGTTCTCTAGCCCCATCTGATATTTTAAAAGGCGCATGGGCTGTGACTGGGTTCATTTGCCTGTCTACCTGAGCTGGCAAATATATTCTTGCCACAAGAATTGATACTATAAGTATAGAAAATAATATGTATATTATTCTTTTTATCACCTTTTTCTTTAAGTAACTCTTAGAGAAGATTCAAAGTCATATTGATAAGGAAATAAATTGAAACTGCCCAAACGAGAGATCTAATGATTTGTTTGTCAGGACCAGCCGATTCCTCTTTTTTATTCTCTAAGCCAAGTCCTGAGACATATATAATTACAAAAATTACTCTGGTTACTAGCCAATAAAGTGCCAAGGGATTATTTTCTTCTATCTCTAAAACTATGGACAAAATAGCAACTGCTAAAAATATTGGTAAGGACTCTGAAAGATTTTTTAAGGCCTTTGAAGCTCTTTTAGAATAGCCTGTTCCGGCTTTTAAAATATTTGGTGCCAGAAGCTGGATAAGATATAGCAGAGCTGTAAATGTAATTAGATTGATCATAGGTTTCCTTTAATTTATTAAATATTATAGTGCGTCTTTGAGCCTGCTTCCAAAAATATTTTGGTTAGTGTGATAAAACTTTTCTATTTTTAATTAAACTATAAGCTTTCAAATGCTGACTCCAGCCATGTCATTCTTGTCACATACCAAGACTTCATATGATCAACCTCTTCTTGATATGTATCAAAAACAACAGGGTTTGGCCAAACGAAAACTCCCATAGTTTGCCATTTCTCATCATTTTTACTTTGAGCCAATTTAAGCTGTTTGGAATAGGTGTCTATTTTTTCAAGGATTAGATCCTGGTTATCATTAAAATATTGGAATCTTTCTTTAACCTTTTCAACAAAATATGGGTCTTCAAATAATCTTTCATACCATGGATTGTATTTAACCCACCAGCCTTCTGGATAGCGACTGTCGGCATAATCTACATTTCCAAAAGATAAATCAAAATCCCATAAAGGACCCATTTTTATTTTTTCTCCAGGCATGACATTTAAAAAAATACTTGAGAAAAACATCGAATCAACATTTTTTGTAATTTCACTTATTAAAAACCAATCAATAAAGCTTTCCATGTCTATATAGGGTCTATATCCTATAGTTTCACTAGTGAAATTTGCTCCAAAAAGAGCAGATTCAAAGCTTCCAATTAAACTTTGTATATAAGTGTATTCGTCTGAGTCATATTCTAGGCTTGGCTCTTTAATATTTATTATGAATCTTTCAGTTGCAGTGCTTTCAAAATATACATCATCAAAATCTAACCTCTCTAGTTGATCAAGCTCTAAAAGATACCCTGTGTCTCCTAGAGCTACTCTATTGTCACTTTCTTCAACTTTTTGGGTGATATTGTAGGTTCCATTGTATTCGCCATTTAAAAAAACCTCTGCAAATCTAGCTTGAGGCGTCCAGTCTAGATTGCTCATATACCCCATCTCAAAGGCAATTTTATTTCTTAGCATTGTTTTGTCTGCATACTCAGCTAGGAATAACCATTTTTTATCATTTGGCATGCCTAAAAATTCTCCCTTATCATCCAACTTCATTTGGAATGGTTTTTTTGGAAATTCCCAGGTTGAATTGCCTCTTCCTCTTATTTTCATTGGCGATTCCTCAAAGTCTTCAAATCCGCGTCCTCCATCGATCCAGGTATCG
>CALJHI010000108.1 GCA_938075575.1 uncultured SAR86 cluster bacterium
ATATTTTTTTACAAGAACTTTTACATCCTTCATTTCACCATTTAGAAAAGACCAGGCACTTCTTTTATTTGATTTATAAACTAAAGAAAAATCAACAAGAATATCGATATTACTAATAGCTGAAATAGCTGTTGCCATGCCACCAGACTTTGGTTGTAAAAGGTTTTTATATGGAGAGTTTTGAGATTTGTGTTTTATGGGATCATTTCTTGTACCTTCCGCATAGCTAAATACTGTTGAGGGAGATCTCTTAAATCTCCTGCATGCATCAAGAGTATTTCTATAATCAATCTGTCTCAACTCAGGCTTTTCTTCCAGCTCTTTTTTACTATGTCTAGTAACGAAAGGCATATTTAAGGTTTTATTTGCCAGGTATATAAAAGGTATCCAAGATAACTCTTTTTTCATAAAGAATTTAATTAAAGGTATTCTAAAGTTACCAGCTGCAAGAATAATAAATATATCAGCCCATGACTGATGATTAGACATAGCTAAGTACCACTGTGATCTATCAAATTTATTATCATCATAGATCCTAATAGAGTTTTGGTGCATTACATACATAATTATTCTGCAACAAAACACAATTATATCGCCAATAAAATTTGAAATTCTGCTAAGTAAAACTTTAAAAGATTTAAAAGGAATAATAACCCTCGGAAGATTCAAAATAGCCAATGAACCAAATCCTAAGAATAGGACTATAACAATCAGAGTGAATGTTATTAAACCAACAAATATACGCTTAATAGAACCAATCATGACTAATTAATTAATATATCTAAAAACCACTTAAATTTGCATACCTTTCTTTATGAAAGTTAACACTTCCAAAGATTTGTTCTGCTACTCTCGCTCTCTTCAGAAAGAATCCAAGATCATATTCATCAGTCACACCTATCCCACCATGCATTTGAATGGCTTCATTTGAGATTAAATGCAGTGTATCTCCTGCTATTGATTTAGCAAGACTTGCCAAGACTTGAAGTTGATTTGAGTTTTCATCAGCACCTTGCATAGCAGCCATAACAGAAGATTTTGTTAACTCAATTTCGCAAAACATTTCAGCTGCTCTGTGTTGAAGTGCCTGAAAAGTACCAATTAATACACCAAACTGTTTTCTTTCTTTAAGATAATCTATAGTTGTTGAAAATGCAGCCTCAGAATTTCCAAGCATTTCTGCAGATAATGCAATTCTTCCAATATCTAAAATATGATCTATTGCTTCTCCACCAGCTTCCTGGCTTCCTAATACAGATGATGCACCAACTGCAACATTATTAAATTCAATATTGGCATAATTTCTGCTATCTGCCATTTCAAGTTTAGATCTTATAATTCCATCAGCCTTTGAATCAACAATAAACAATGTTAACCCAGCTAGCTCCCCCATTGATCCAGATGTTCTTGCTAAAACAATTAAAACATCAGCACTTGAACCATCTACAACTAGTTTTTTACTACCATTTATAACAAATCCATTGTCAGAAGTTACTGCACTTAGCTCAGTATTAGCAGGATTGTGGTGACTGGACTCATCCACAGCAACTGCAGTTGTGATTTTGCCACTTGCTATCAATGGGAGGTATTTAGATTTCTGCTCATTATCACCAAATTCTTTTATAGCGTAAGCTCCCAGGACAGCCGTAGCAAAAAGCGGAGAGGGTGTCAGAGTTTTACCACATTCTTGCAAAACAACGCTCATACCAGTAACTCCAAAATCTGAGCCCCCATATTCTTCTGGTATCAGTATCCCAGACCAGCCAAGATTAACCATCTCTTCCCAAATATCCTTATCCCACATAGCAGGATCATTTGTATCTCTTAAATTTCTAAAGTGGGTTATAGGAGTTCTTTCTTCTGCAAAATCTTTTGCCGTATCCTTTAAAAATTGCTGCTCTTCGTTTAAAACTAATTTCATAATTTTTTTACCTTATATATTGTATCCAATTTTTTAACTAGGAAGTCCAAGCACTCTTTTAGAGATAACGTTAAGCTGCACTTCAGAGGTGCCACCTTCAATTGAGTTGCCTTTAGTTCTAAGCCATGATTTTGTAAGATTTTTATCTTCTTCTGCAAACTCATCGCCATCCCACGCAACTCCATCTTTTCCCATAGCAGAGATCATTAGCTCATGTCTCTTCTTATTGTGCTCGGTCCCATAATATTTAAACATTGAAGCGACTGCACTTGCTTTACCGCCCTCATCACCAGCTCTTTGAAGAGTCAATCCAAAAGCATGCTCTTTAATTTTATGGTCAGCTACCTCACTTCTAAAAAATGTATTATTTATTTTTCCATCATTCTCACCAAAATGTTTTTTAGCAATTGATACTAAATCTTTTTTACTTCCGGCAGCTGCAGCTAGACCAAAATTTGAGATGAATTTTCTTTCATGTTGCAGAAGTTTTTTAGCAATCTCCCATCCTGCATTAAGGGTTCCAACTATATTATTTTTAGGAACCTCAACATCATCAAAAAATGTCTCACAGAAAGGTGACTTACCACTTATAAGTGTTATCGGTTTGGTTGAAACACCCTTTGTCTCCATATCGATCAGCAAGAAACTAATGCCATTATGTTTTGGCTCTAAAGGGCCTGTTCTAACTAATGCAAAGATCCAGTCAGCCTTATCCGCATAAGATGTCCAAACTTTTTGACCATTAACCATAAAGTGGTCTCCTTTATCTTCGGCCTTTGTAGCAAGACTAGCCAGGTCTGAGCCTGAACCTGGTTCAGAGTATCCCTGACACCATCTAATTTCACCTTTAATAATTTTAGGCAGATGTTCCTTTTTTTGCTCTTCAGAGCCGTATTCAAGAAGAACTGGAGCAAGCATCCATATACCAAAACTTAACAATGGTGTCTTAGCTCCTATTAAAAATAGCTCCTCATTAAGAATTTTTACTTGATCTTTATCTAACCCACCACCTCCATATTCTTTTGGAACGGTAGGCATAGTCCAACCTTTGGCGCCCATTCTATCAAGCCAAATTTTTGATTCTGGGTTTTTATATTCTGCATTTCTACCACCCCAAACTTCATCATGAGGTATCTGTGGATCAGCTCCAGTTCTCATTGAAGAAGGACAATTTTCATCAAGCCATGCTCTAACCTCACTTCTAAAATTTTCTAAGTTTTCCATTTAGTTTTTCCGTTTTTATTAATTAGTAGAAATATTATTATAGAGATAATCTATTTTTTTTCGAGCGCATATACACTTCTTAATGCTTTGAATTAATGAAGATGTTTTTTTAAGCAATTTTTCAATTAGATTTTAAGGAGTATAATCACAATATGTTTAAAAATGTTGGAATAGTAATTAAAAACTTTAGCAATCCCTCTTCTGAAGAGACTACCTCTATAAAAAATTTGATTAATATATTAAATAAACATTTTAATAATATTTAGTTGGATGATGAGTCAAGTATTTTTGCAAAGAATAGTCAAATACAAAATAAAGAATTTTCATCTTTAGCTGATTTGGTTGTCGTTATTGGAGGAGATGGCACTTTGCTTGGTGCGGCAAGGAAATATCATAAGCATGATCTTCCAATTCTTGGTATTAATATGGGATCCGTAGGGTTCCTAACTGAGGTAACAGTTAATAATTTTGAAGACGCAATCATATCCATTCTTAATGGTGACTATGAAGTAGAAGAGAGGAGCCTTGTATCCGCATCTTTTGATGGAAGGATAATTCATGCTGTTAATGAAATAGTTGTCCATTCTGGATCTTATACTCAGCTCATGAGGTATAAATTGAGCGCAAATGGAAATGTAGTTTATGAAAAAAGATCAGATGGTCTAATTATCTCAACTACCACTGGCTCAACTGCATATGCTTTATCTGCTGGTGGTCCAATTGTTCATCCAAGCATAGATGCATTTACAGTACTTCCTATGCTATCCCAAAGTCTTTCATCTAGGCCTTTCATAATTTCTTCAGATAAATCTCTAAGCATAAGCTTAATTGGTGGATCTTCTGATATGGGTATGATTTGTGCAGATGGTCAAGATGATATAAGTATTCCATATTTAACTGATATCAAAATATCAAGAGTAAAAAAGACATTAAAACTTATTCATCTCAAAAATAATGATTTCTTTGAAGCATGTAGAGAAAAACTAGGCTGGAGTCTAGACATATCGAACCCGAAATAAGCTTTGAAACCAATTAGATTAAATTCATTATTTATATTATTTTCATTAGCAATATCTCTAATTTCAGCTTTTGGAAGTCTTCTTTATGTAATAGAACCTTTATCGTTTTTAAGTTTTGAAATTTCAGAAACATTTTCTAGATATCTTTCTTTTAATAGTCTTAATGAAACTTATTTTATAAATAATGAATGGTGGCGCTTAATAACGCCAATTTTTATTCATTTTTCATTAATTCATTTGGTATTTAATTGTCTTTGGGTATATGTTCTTGGCCAGCAAATTGAGATACAAGATGGGAAATCATTGTTTCTAATCCTAATGATTGTTTCAGGAGTTTCAGGAAACTTTGCACAATACCTTGATAGCGGCCCATCATTGTTTGGCGGCCTTTCTGGTTGTGTTTATGGAATGTTTGGATATACCTTAATTATAGAACTGCAAACTAATAGAAATAAATATGGGCTTCCGCCTGCAATATATATTTTTATGATTGCATGGCTTATATTAGGATTTTTAGGTATTTTAAATTTATTTGGCTTTGGGAATATTGCTAACTTTGCACATCTAGGTGGTTTGATTTCTGGTTTAGTGATGGCTATGGTTGTTATAGCATTTAAAAAAATTATGTATCTAAATATAAATCATGAAAAAAATTAAGAAAGCAGTTTTACCAGTTGCAGGCTATGGAACAAGGTTTCTACCTGCAACAAAAGCAAT
>CALJHI010000109.1 GCA_938075575.1 uncultured SAR86 cluster bacterium
TAATATAGTAGAAAAACCTTCTCCAGAAGATGCCCCATCCAATATAGCTGTATGTGGAAGATATATTTTTACCCCTTTAATCTTTGATTGCATTGATAATGTGGAGCCCGATGCCTCAGGGGAAATTCAGTTAACTGATGCTATTCGCATACTTCTTAAGCAAGAGAATGTGAAAGCAAAAATTTTTAAAGGTACAAAATATGATTGTGGAAGCAAGCAAGGATATGTTGAGGCAACAATTGCAATTGGAATGAAAGATCAAGAAATATCTGATAACATCAAAAAAATTTTCAGAGACCTAAGTTGAAACTAGTACTTCAATTTTTTCAAAAGCTTCCAGAAGAACTTGCTCACTCGATTGCATTAAAATCTCTAAAAATTCTATATTCACTTAATATTTTAAGCTTCTTTGCACCTAAAATTAAACAAAATAAGTTTCAGTTTCTTGGTATGGAATTTAAAAATAGACTTGGAACTGCTGCAGGTCTTGATAAGAATGGTGATTATATAGACGCATTAGGAGCACTAGGGTTTGGTTTTCTTGAGGTAGGTACATCTACTCCACTGCCTCAATCAGGGAATGCAAAACCAAGGCTCTTCAGAGTATTTAGTGAAAATGCAATTATTAACAGAATGGGTTTTAATAATAAAGGTATTGACCATCTTGTAAGAAATCTTAAGAAAGCTAAATACAATGGAATTATCGGAGTTAACATTGGAGCAAACAAGGAATCAACTGACCAGACCAGAATAGATGATTACCTAACTTGTTTTAAAAAAGTATATAAATACGCTGATTACATTGTAGTGAATATCTCTTCTCCAAATACAGAAAACTTAAGAGATCTTCATAATTCAGATCAGCTAACCCAACTTTTAAATTCAATATCAGATTTATCTAAAACTCTTCTTAATACCAAACCCATATTTCTTAAAATCTCTCCCGATGAAAATGAGTCTAGCATCAGAAGAATAGTCAAAGAGGTAGAAGATTCAATTTTTTCTGGATTAATAGCAACAAATACTACTGTAGATAAGACCCTTTTGATTGATAAAACCTATCATGAGTTTGAAGGCGGGTTATCTGGCATGCCGCTGCATAATAAATCTAATGAAAAGCTAGAGCTCATTAGGGCTATAAACAAAGACATGCCATTAATTGGTGTTGGTGGAGTAATAGATAATGATTCATACAACAAAAAGTTAAAGTGCGGTGCAGACCTTGTTCAAATTTATACTGGTTTCATTATAAAAGGCCCAAAAATATTGAGTGAAATACTAAACTAAATTTAGATGGAACTAATTGTCATAACTCTAGTAATCCTTTTCCTTTTTGGATCAATCAGCCTTGCTTTGCCATCAAAAAATACAAAGAGGATATCTAAATTACGACTTAATGCAATCAAGCAAGGATATAAAATATCATCATTAAAAATATCTAATCTTGACTTCAAATCTAAAGATTATTCTCTAATGACTTATCAATTTAAAAACAAAACAAATTTAAAAGAAGCACATTTTATTAGAGACAAACAGGAATTAATTTTGTATTCTCCACTCAAGTTAAAGTATTCTGATGATTATGATGAGCTTAAATTATCATTAGCGACTCTCCCACAAGAAGTCTCTGAGATAATTTTCTCACCATCTTTAATTTCATTTATATGGAATGAAAGAGGTGGTTTTGAGGTACTAGAGCAGGTATCAAAAACTACAGATAATTTAGAATAGTTAGAGTAATAATTAAAAGATTTAAATATGCCTAATTCTCTTGTAATAGTTGAGTCGCCAGCAAAGGCAAAAACCATATCTAAATATTTAGGTAAAGATTATATTGTCAAATCTAGTGTTGGCCATATTCGCGATCTGCCTAAAGGCAAATCAAAGAACCCTGCCAAAAGATTAACTTTACCCAAAGATATATCACCTGATGAAAAAATTAAATTAAAAGCAAAGAATGACAGAACCAGATTAGTAAGAAGAATGGGGGTTGATCCAGACAATGGATGGAAAGCAGATTACCAAATTATTCCTGATAAGGAAAAAGTTATAAAAGATTTAAGAAAAGCTGCAAAGGGTGTTGATCATGTTTATCTTGCTACAGACCTTGATAGGGAAGGTGAGGCAATAGCATGGCATCTCAAAGAGGCACTTGGCCCAAATAAGTATGAATTTTCAAGAGTTAGATTCAATCAGATCACAAAAGATGCAATTATTGATTCATTTTCAGATCCTAAGGAAATAGATCTAGATCTCGTTAAGGCTCAGCAGGCTAGAAGGTTTTTAGATAGAGTTGTAGGGTTCGAGTTATCACCATTGTTATGGAAGAAAATAGCAAGAGGTCTTTCTGCTGGAAGAGTTCAGTCAGTTGCTCTTAGAGTCCTGGTTGAAAGAGAAAGATTAATTCAGCAATTTATGCCTAAAGAATTTTGGGAAATTTCTTTAGATGGAATTGATAAAGAAAACAACCACATAAATTTTGCATTACAAAGAAAAAAATCAGATGCTTTACTTCCTGAGGCAGAGGCAAGAAGTATTGTTGATCTTATTAACACATCACCATTAAAGATATCTAGTGTCACAAAGAAACCTGTTTCAGTAAAACCAAAACCTCCATTCATTACATCAACTCTTCAACAAGCAGCCAGTACAAAACTCAGCTTCAATGTCAAAAGAACGATGAGAGTGGCCCAAAAGCTTTATGAGGCTGGATATATAACATACATGAGAACAGATGCTCCTAGTTTGAGCAAGGAGTCCATTCAAGATGCCAGAAATTTTGTAAGTGAAAGTTTAGGCGACAAGTATCTTACAAATGCTCCAAGAATATACTCAAGTACAGAGAATGCCCAAGAAGCTCACGAGGCAATAAGACCAACAAATGCATTCTTGCAAGCAAAAGATCTATTAAAGGTTTCAGAAGAAGAATCTCGTTTGTATTCATTGATTTGGCAGCAATATATAGCATCTCAACTTCCTGATGCCGAGTACTTATCAACCTCTGTAAAGATTGAGCTAAATGAATATGTATTCTCTGCCAGAGGAAGAGAGGTTGTATTTGATGGTTATACAAAAATTGCAAATGTTACATCCAAGGATTCTGAAAGTGACATTCTTCCACCCATCCATGAGGGTGACATTCTTGGGTTAGACAAAGTTAATTTAGATCAGAAATTTACTAAACCTCCTGCAAGATTTTCTGAAGCTGCATTAGTTAAAGAGCTTGAGAAAAAAGGTATTGGTAGGCCCTCAACTTATGCATCAATTATTTCAACAATTCAGGATAGAGGATATGTTGAAATTGAAAATAGAAGATTTTTTGTTAAGAAGATTGGTCATATAGTAACTCAAAGACTTATGGATAGTTTTACAGACATCATGGATTATGATTTCACTGCTAATTTTGAAGACTCTCTAGATAAAGTAGCAAATGGCGATCTTGAGTGGAAGAGTGTTTTAAATGACTTTTATAATGCATTTCAAGATGATCTTGTTCTCGCCTCTTCAGAAGATGGAGGCATGAAATCAAATCTTCCAGTTAACACAGATATATCTTGCCCTTGCGGTAAAAAAACCATGGTTATAAGAAACTCAAGTAATGGAGTTTTTCTTGGTTGTTCAGGTTACAACGATGAAGGCGATGAGAAGTGTAAAACAACTGTTAATTTAATATCTGGAGATGAGGCTGTGAGCATTGATGATGCTGAAGAAGCATCAAATCTAATGATAAAGAGAAGGTGTCCTAAATGCTCTACAAGTATGGATAACTTTTTAATTGATGAAGATAGAAAGCTTCATGTTTGTGGTAACAATCCAGATTGTGATGGCTATGAAATTGAAGAAGGTCAATTTAAAATTAAAGGGTATGACGGTCCGGTTCTTGAATGTCATAAATGCGGGTCTGAGATGCAACTAAAAACTGGAAGATTTGGTAAGTATTTTGGCTGTTTAAATGATAACTGTGGAGCTACAAGACAACTTCAAAGAAATGGCGAGCCTAAACCTCTAACAATGGAGCCTATATCACTACCGCATCTGGAATGTTTGAAATGTGAAGATCATTATTTATTGAGAGATAGCATGAAAGGTTTATTCCTTGCTGCTAGTAAGTTCCCAAAGAATAGAGAAACTAGAGCTCCAAAGGTAAGTGAAATTAACACTCTTTCAAATGAACTTGTTAATGCATGCAGGTATCTTGAAGATAAACAAAAACACTCTTACTTAACTAGTGCACCCATTCATGACAAAGATGGGAATCCATATGTTATTCGTTATAACAAAACTGAAGATATTCATTATTTAGCTTCTGAGAAAGATGGAAAAAAAACAAAATGGACTGCGGTTTATGCCAATAATGAATGGAAGCAAAAACTTAAAGATTAGTGGAATCTATAGAGTTAGTTAATCATTACTTAGATTTGAGCACTGAAATACTTAAAAATATTTCATTTGATAATAGTCATTTAGATTATCAAAATAGACTAATTTTTTGTATTTCGACTGAGAAAAGCCTAGATGCATTCGCAGATGAGGTATACAAAAAAGAAAATTTGCACATTAATAATTTTGATGAAAAAAATTTCTCATCAAAATTTGAATCTATAAAAAATAACTACCCATCTAATCAAATAATAAACAACGAAAACAAAGGCGATGGAATAATCTACTTATTTAAAGATTTATTTGCAAAAGAAATTGATCAAGAAAATTCAAATTTAATTACAACTTCCAATGAAAATAACTTGAAAAAATTTAGTTTATTACTAGATAGGTATAAAGAATGGATTAATTTTTATAGAAAAATCCATGATGAATGTTAAGCTAAACCAAGCTTGGAGAAAAAATGTCTAATTACCTTGAACTCGCTCAACTACCAGATGGAACTATTGTACTAAGAAGATCCGATGATCCATCAAACCCAATTGTAAAAATTGAATTCTCAGGCGAGTCTAAAGATTTTTTAGAAGGCCAAGAGCTTTCTGTGGCCAAAGAAATGATCAAAGCTGGTATTGAGTCTGTGAGTATGAATGTTGGTGATTTTGATGATTTTCTAGATAATGCCAAAGAAAGCAAGCAAAAAAAACCAGTAATAGTCCATTAGCAAACTATTAACTTTCTCTTATAAGCCCAATATATTTACCTTCAATAAATAGATCTTCACTCTTTAGATCTATTTCTATATTGCTAAAATCATCGTTTGCAGGCTCTAAAATTACAGTATCCTGAGCTGGTTTTTTAAAGTACTTAACAGTGACCTCATCATCAATTCGCGCTATTACAATATCACCATCTCTAACTTCATGAGTTTTTTTAACAGCAATTAGATCGTCTTCCATAATTCCAGCATCCTTCATGCTAAGACCCTTTACTCTTAAAAAATAATCAAAGGATGACCCAAAAAAGTTAGATGGGCAGGAAACTTGTTTTTCTATATTTTCAGACGCAAGCGTTGGCGACCCAGCTGCTACAAGTCCTATTATAGGATAATTATCTGTTTCAATATTATTTGATTCTTTGTAACTATCCTCTCCAATTATCGAGATACCCCTTGATGCGCCGCTGGCTATTGAAATAAAACCCTTTTTCTCTAATGCTCTTAGGTGAGTTTCAGCAGAATTGGGTGATTTAAAACCCATTTCTTTACAAATATCTGATCTAGTGGGAGGAAATCCTGTTTCTTTAATGTAAACTTTAATACAATCAAGTACTTTATTTTGCTGAGGTGTTATATCTTTCATAATTTAATTATTTTACTGAATATATATACAGTATAATAATTATTTAGGAATATTCAAGAATAATGAACCAAACCAACTCTAAATTAATAATAGGAATATCGTCTAGAGCATTATTTGATTTGGATGCAAGTCATGAAATATATGAAAAAGATGGAGTTGAATCTTATAAAGAATATCAAATTGAGAATGAGGAAAAGACTCTTCAGCCTGGTGAAGCCTTCTTTCTAGTTAAGAAGATCTTAAATTTAAATAGCTACTATAATAATGAAAAAAGAATAGAGGTAATTCTTCTCTCCAGAAATTCATCTGATACTGGACTAAGAATAAGGAACTCAATAGAAGCTCACAACTTAGATATTAGTCGAGCAGCTTTTTGTGGTGGTGAAAGTCCTCATAGATATGTAAAAGACTTTGGGGTTCATCTTTTTTTGTCCAGCAGTATAGAGGATGTAAAGTTAGCAATTGATGGTAATGTTGCTGCAGCTACAATTATTTCTGGTAACTCTAAGCACCAGGAGAAAGCTGAAGATAAAAATCAGTTAAGAATCGCATTTGATGGAGATGCTGTTATTTTTTCAGATGAGTCTGAAAAAATATACCAAGAAAAAGGCCTGAATGCTTTCATAGATAACGAAAAGAATGCCAAGAGCCCATTAAAAGCAGGCCCTTTTAAAAATTTTTTATTAGAACTCAATAAGATTCAGAATGATTTTGATCAAGATGATTGCCCAATAAGAACGGCTTTGGTTACAGCAAGATCTGCACCATCTGATAAAAGAGTTATAAAGACTCTAAGGGAGTGGGGCGTGAGGATTGATGAATCATTGTTTTTAGGAGGCATGCCAAAAAAAGATTTTTTAAAATCTTTTGACGCTGAT
>CALJHI010000110.1 GCA_938075575.1 uncultured SAR86 cluster bacterium
GAATTAGATAAGTTAGACAAAATTCTTGCAGAGAATGCTGTCTTTACCTCTCCTGTGGTATTTAAACCAATGGAAGGTAAAGAGATAACAAAAATGTATCTATTTGCTGCAGGACAATCATTTAATATGGATAAATTCAAATACACAAGAGAAATACACGATGGCTCAAACTCAGTGCTTGAATTTGAAACTTTCATAGATGATATTTCGGTAAATGGAGTTGATATGATCAAGTGGAATGATGAAGGTAAGATTGTTGATTTTAAGGTGATGATTAGACCTCTGAAGGCTGTGCAAAAAGTACAAGAAAAAATGATTGAGTCTCTGAATACACTTAAGTGATAAAAAAGAAATTTCTAATATGCCAAATATTGACTCGCTTATTAAAGAATTAACTTTGGAAGAGAAAGTTGAGCTCCTTAGTGGGTTTGATGCCTGGCACACCAACTCAATAGAAAGACTTGATATTCCTAGCATTAAAATGTCTGATGGGCCAAATGGGGTAAGAGGCAACGGCACTTCAGGGATTTCTTCGGCGTGTTTTCCATCTGCAATTTCTATAGGCTCAACATGGAATATAAATCTTGCAAATGATATTGGAATTGCCCTTGGGGAGGAAGCAAAATCTAAGGATGTTGATGTGCTACTTGGACCAACTATCAACATACATAGGCATCCATTAGGTGGGAGGCATTTTGAAAGTTACTCTGAGGACCCCTTCTTGACAGGAATGATTGCCAAAGAATATGTTAATGGAGTTCAGTCGCTTGATGTGGCTGCGTGTTTAAAGCATTTTGTTGGTAATGACACTGAATATCAAAGGTATGCTGTTAGTTCCAATATCAGCGAAAGAGCGCTAAGAGAAATATATCTTCTTCCATTTGAGATGGGTATTAAAGATGCAAATGCGAAAGTTGTAATGAGCGCATACAACAAACTTAATAACATTTATTGCAGCTCTCACAAAGAGCTTCTTATAGATATATTAAAAAATGAATGGGGTTTTGATGGCTATGTTGTTAGTGACTGGGGTGCTGCAATGGAAACTGTTGAAAATGCCAATGGCGGTCTAGACCTTGAGATGCCGGGTCCTGCAAAGAGCTGGGGAAAGCAGCTTGTAGATTCAGTCAAAAATAATCAAGTTAATCAAGACATCATAGACGACAAGGTGAGGAGGATCTTAAATGTAATTGCCTTTTCAAAAAGGTTCGATAATCCTGGTCTTAAAGAAGAAAAAATTAACGACAGCCCCGAGCAAAGAAATCTTTTAAAAAATGCAGCACAGGAAGGGATGGTGCTTCTAAAGAATGAGGGTCTGCTTCCTCTTAAAAGAAATATTAAGTCCCTAGGTATTATTGGCCCTAATGCGAGTAAGTCTCAAATAATTGGTGGCGGAAGTGCTCACCTTATGTCCTATTATGAGTCTCATCCTCTCGATGCATTTAATAAAAAAATAGGTGATGGTCTTAACATCGAATATTCAAAAGGTTGTCATACCTATAGATACTTTCCACCACTTGATGAGAGCTTGATAAATAACAGCAATAAAAAAGATAAAGGCTTTTTAATTGAATACTTTGATAGAGCTAATAATAAAGATGAGCTAGTTCATAGTGAATTTGCAACTGGAGGTAAGTTTTGGGTTTTTGAAGGATTTGCAAAAGACATTATTGCCAAACAGGAAAGACCAGATATTTTTGTAAAGTTCTCATGCGCCTATACCCCAGATATATCAGGCTGCCATGAATTTGAAACATTTGCCATCGGGCAAAGTAAAATACTTATTGATGGAAAACTAGTTGTTGATAATTGGTCAGAAACGTCGCCGGGAGATGCCTTCTTTGCATTTGGAACTTCGCCTAAAAAAGGTGGCATGGATCTTGAAAAAGGTAAAGAATATCAAATAGAAATTCAATATAAATTTGAGGGTAACTTTCCTGCGATCTATATTGGATGCAAGGTACCAGACAAAATAGATTTATTTGAGCAGGCGAAGAATATTGCTCAGAAAGTTGACAAGGTTATTCTTTTGGTTGGAACTAACTCAGACTGGGAAACTGAAGGAAATGACAGATCTGATCTAAACCTCCCGGGAGATCAGAACAAGCTCATTGAGACTATATTAGATATTAATCCAAATACAGTTGTGGTGCTCAATACAGGATCTCCAATCATAATGCCATGGATAGATAAGGCAAAAACTGTATTACAAAGCTGGTACCCTGGACAAGAGTACGGCAACGCCCTTGTAGATTTAATGTTTGGTGATGTGAGTCCCTCAGGGAAGCTTCCCACCTCCTTTCCAAAAGATATAGAAGATACTCCAGCATTTAAGTCTTATCCTGGCAAGGATTTGCAAATGGACTATGAAGAAGAATTGTTAGTTGGTTATAGATGGTATGAGAGAAAGAACATTGAAACGCTTTTTCCATTTGGTCATGGGCTTTCGTATACAAGTTTCAAATATTCAAATCTAGATATTCAAAGACTGGATAATGAGCATATTTCATGCAGCTTCATTATAAAAAATATTGGAGAGGTTGAAGGTATGGAGATAGCGCAATGCTATATAGAAAATAAAAATAACTCAGATTTTGAGCCTATAAAAACCCTTCAAGGTTTCGACAAGGTATCGCTTGATCCGGAGGAAGAAAAGAAAGTAGAGATTGTGCTAAAAAATAGAAATTTTACCAATTGGGATGTTGAGAAACAGGAATGGGTTGTTAGAAATGGTGTGTACAGAATCCATATTGGAGCATCTTCAACTGATGTTCGCCTGGTTAAAGACCTTAGTCTTTAGATAGCATATGCATCTCATCTGCGGTTAAATTCATAGCAACTGCAGAAATTGAGCTATCTGTTTCAAATATAGTTCTAGGTCCAATCAATGGATATATTAAAGGTGACTTTTGAATCACATATGCAAGCGCCACTTCGATTGGTTTAACGCCTCTTTTACCAGCAATCTCAAAACATCTTTCTCTTTTTAAAAGATTGGTTTCACTGTGCCAAACTCTTTTTTCCTCCTCGATGGAAGGATTTGAAAAGTGCTCATCAGATGCAATGATCTTTTTTTCTATAAAAAATCCTCTTGCCTGACTAGACCATGGGAAAAGCATTACATTATTTTTTTCAAGATAATCTAAATATCCTTTATTAACTCCTTCGCAGCCTGGCCATACTGGGTCTACCATCTCAGCCAAGCTAAAATTATTACTCAAAACAGAGAAAGGCTCTTTTCCATTGTTGATGCCATATTCCCTTGCTTGAGAAAAACGATCCAACGTCCAATTTGATGCGCCAATTCTATCAATAAGCCCTTCTGATCTCAGTTCATTTAAAGCATCTATAAATTCATCGACTGGAATATCCAAGTTATCTCTGTGAATACAGAATATATCTATTTTATTAATGTTTAATTTCTCCAAAGATTCCTTAATCTGAGGAAGGAGAAACTGAGGTTCACAGTGCGGGGTATGTCCGCCCTTTCCAAGCACTGAGATCTCTTTTTCAACTCCTCTCAAATTAATCCAATCTCCAAGATATTGATCTCCTTTACCATTATTATAGATATAGGCAGTATCAAAAACTCTTCCGCCCCTGCCATAGAAATGATCAAACATTGTGTAAGCATGGAGGCGGGATGTTTGATTGTCACAACCTAGAGCAAGTCGAGAAAGTGGTTTGTTTGAGGTATCTTGCTCA
>CALJHI010000111.1 GCA_938075575.1 uncultured SAR86 cluster bacterium
TGCTTTGAAAGTAATGATGCAAAAGAAGGCATAGCTGCATTTTTAGAAAAAAGAGATCCAAAATGGGACTAATTTTAGGAGAGGGTTTTAAATGGATTTAAGCTACGGGCCAGAATATAAAAATTTTAAAAAAGAAATTCAAGATTTTTGTAATGATTGGAAAGGAGTGAATTTTAGTGACGGGGTGCAAATATCTTTAGGGCAGTCTTTCGACAATAAAGGTAAAACTATAACAAGAACAGAATGGCAATCTATTCTTATTGAAAGAGGTTATTTTGCAAGATCGATCCCAAAGGAGTATGGGGGTTACGGAGGCGAAGCAGATATTATTAAGAGTCGAATTATTGCTTCAGAGTTTTCAAATGCGGAGATACCTCCTGCTATGAGTGGGCAAGGAATTGATATGCTTGTTCCAACTCTTCTTGAGTTAGGAACTGAAGATCAAAAAAAGAAATATATCAAACCAACATTGCTTGGTGAGATGATTTGGTGTCAAGGATATTCTGAACCAAATGCGGGAAGTGATCTTGCAAGCCTCCAAACAAAAGGTGAGCTAATAAATGGAAGCTGGGTTATAAATGGTCAAAAAATTTGGACAAGTACTGCTCAATATTCACAAATGATGTTTTGTCTGGTAAGGACTGAACCTGAAGCAAATAAACATGCTGGTATAAGCTATCTTCTAATACCCATGGATTCGATTGGGATTGAGGTTAGGCCATTGGTAGATATGACTCTAAAAGCAGGCTTTAATGAGGTCTTTTTTACAGACGTTAGTATTCCTGAGTCCAATATAGTTGGAAATAGAGGTGAAGGCTGGGCTGTAGCCAATGCAACATTAGGACACGAGAGAGGATCTTTAACAAATCCAAATGCAACAATGAACAGGGTTAATTCTTTGATAGAAATGATGAAAGCTGAAACTGTTAATGGTCAAAGGCTTATCGATATTCCAGTTTTTAAAGATAGATTAATTCAGATTCAGGGAAAGGTTATGGCCTTTCAATCAAACTCACTAAGAGTGCTTTCATCGAAACTAAATTCTAATCAAGATACAAAAATTGCCTCCATGATTCAGAAACTTGTAGGGACGGAAATCAGGCATGAGCTAGAAGGTTTAGCTATAGATATTATGGGAGAGATTGGGACATTATATGAAGACAGTCCTCATATCAGAGATAATGGCTCATGGCAGTTTACATATATGTATTACCTAGGCTTGATTATTGGTGGTGGCACCAATCAAATTCAAAAAAATATTATCTCTGAAAGAGGACTAGGTATGCCGAGAGAACCAAAGGCAAAAGAGGTATAAATATGTATTTTGGATTATCTGATGATCAAATCTTTTTTCAAGAAAATGTATCAAAATTTTTAGCTGATCAGGCTTCTCTTGATGTAATAAAGCTAATTTCTGATGGTGGTAATGATACTAAGAAAGCAGACATTCAGAGAGGACTTATTAACTTAGGTATTAATGGGCTTCTTATTCCAGAGAAATATGGAGGCCTAGGATTAGATCTTTTGTTTGCAACGGCAGTAAGTCAAAGTTTAGGTTCTGGCGTTGCGCCTGTATCATTTACCGGATCATATGTTATGGCGCCTATTGCTATAAATGAAGGGGGTAATGATGGTCAGAAAAGTAAATACTTATCCGGAATTGCTGATAATGCCATAAAGTTTGGTGTTGCTTTCACAGAGTATGTTGGCTCTCGAGAAAATGCGCATATATCAATTAATAATGACAGGGTTAGTGGAAGCGCCCTTTTCACCCTTGATATTGAAGAGTCAACTCATTTACTTGTGTCTAATCAAAATGGCAAAATTGGAATCGTTGAAACTAATCATAAAGGGGTTGAGGTTATAAAATTAACAACCATTGATAAAACCAGAAATTTCTCAGAGATTCTATTTAATGATGTTGATATAGATATCTTAGAAAAAACTATCTCCAATGACGTAGCTATCAAAAAATCAATAGATGCTGGAAGAATTATTTTGTCTGCTGATAGTATTGGGGCTTCACAAACCTTAATAGATAAAGCTGTTGAATATTCAAAAGAAAGGAAACAATTTGGAAGATTCATTGGCTCTTTCCAAGCTGTTAAACATATGTGTGCAGAAATGACAGCTGACCTTGAGCCATGTTATGCCCTTTTATGGCATGCTGCTCATGCTTTTGATAGCATGCCGGATGAAGCAAGGCTGATGGCCTGTCAGACGAAGTCACATACCTCAGAGGTAGCAAAAGTAATTGCTAAGAAAGCAACTGAGGTTCATGGAGGAATGGGTTTTACAGATCTTATGGGTATTCATTATTGGTTCAAGCGGATTGGATTAAATAGGCAATTATTAGGTTCGCCTGAGTTAATTAGAGAAGAAGCTGCTAAAATTCAAGGCTTCTAATTAAATATAAAGCTCTATGACATTTAAATCATATCCTTTGCAGTCTATTTTATTACTTTTACTAGTAAGTTTTGTTAGTGCTGAATATGTAGAAATTGAGTTATCTGATAAGAAAAAGGCCCTATCAAAAGAAATAGTTCTGAAATACAAAAAAGAACATTATCTTGGGAATGTATCGAATAGGGTTTCCAATAATGACTTTATCGAAAGTTTGATTGATAGACTGGATGATAGTAAAAGCTATTTTCTTAAGGAAGAGGTCGATAATTTCGTAAAGAAATCTTTAGAGAAACAATCTGAATATGACTTTGAGCTGGCCTTTAAGATTTCCAATTTATATTTTAAAAGGCTAATAGAATACTCTGAATTTCAGCTAGCCCTTGTGAATAATAATGATTTTGATATGTCTATAAATGAAAAAATAGATGTTTATGAGGAAGACAATGAATGGTTTGCTGACATTGATGAATTAAAGAATTTATGGAAGAAACAAACTAAAAATGATCTTTTATCATTAATGATCTCTGGATCACTTTCAGATGAACCAATTAACAATCTAGCTAAAAGATATAAAAATAGAATTAAACGAATCAACCAACAGAAAGAGGAGGATATATTCTCATTGGTTGTTAACGTATTATCTAAAGCGTTTGACCCTCACTCATCATATCTTTCACCTAAGTCATCAGAAGATTTTGATATGGATATGAGTCTAAAGCTCGAAGGTATTGGTGCTCTACTCGGGTTAGAGGATGATTACACAAAAATAGTAAGTCTTGTTCCTGGAGGGCCTGCAGAAAAATCAGGGCTCATTGAGCCTGAAGATAAGGTTATTAGCATTAGACAGGGTGATGAAGAATCTTATGAGGATGTTATAGGTTGGAGGATAGATGATGTTGTTGACCTGATTCGAGGAAAGTCCGGAACTAAGGTAGAGATTGAGTTTTTATCAAGCGATTCCTTAAATGAAAATGTTAAAAAGAAAGTTCTGCTCACAAGAGAAGAGGTAAAGTTAGAAGATAGAGCTGTCAAATCTGAAGTCTTGAACTCTAAAGAAGATAATAAAGATATTCATATTGGAATTATAGATTTGCCTTCTTTTTATATGGACTTCAATGCTTATATGAAAAGAGATCCAGAGTATAAGAGTAGTAGTAGAGATATAGAAAATATCCTTTCAGATTTTAATAAAAAAGATATTGATGCGGTAATACTAGATCTTAGAAATAATGGTGGAGGAGCATTGGATGAGGCAAATAAGATAATTGGCCTCTTTATAGAAAGAGGCCCTACGGTTCAAGTAAAACTTAAATCAGGCTATGTAAGACCATGGGGAAGCCAAAAAAATAATCAAGTATGGAATAAACCAGTTATTGTTCTTGTAAATAGGTACTCTGCATCTGCGTCCGAAATAGTTGCCGCCGCAATTCAGGACTATAAAAGAGGAATAGTTGTTGGGCAAAGAACATTTGGTAAAGGTACTGTTCAGAGTTTGCAAGATATCTCAGAGGGAGCTATAAAGGTAACTGAGTCTAAGTACTATAGAATAAATGGAAAAAGTGTTCAAAATAAGGGTGTAATTCCAAATATTGAAATTCCTGCAACATGGGACATTGAATCAATTGGTGAGAGCTCATATCCCACTGCATTAGAATGGGACACTATTAAGCCTTATAGACATAAACAATTTAAATTAAGCGATAGCGATTTAATAAAATTGCAAAATAAATTCTTAGACAGGCTTGAAAATGATCCGAATCTAAATTATCTGCAGTTGATTAGAAATAGATATGATTTGAACAAGAATAAAAAATTTCTCAGTTTAAATATTAAAGAAAGGGAGACTCAAAAAACTTTAAATAGAGCCTGGATGCTCGAGACAGAAAATAATAGGAGATCATTGCTTGGTTTATCTTTATTCTCAGACTACGAAGAATATGAGGCATCCAACAAAAGTAATGGACAAGATAGAATAAATTTAAAGAAAGATTTTATGCTTCAAGAGACAGTCAATATTGCTAAAGATTATATTAATTTAGTCGCAGTTAAGTAAAATAAAGTTTATGAAAATAATATCATTTAATATAAATAGCATTAGAGCAAGGCCACACCAATTAATTCATTTAAGGGACACTTTAGACCCAGATGTTATTGGTCTTCAAGAAACAAAAGTTAATGATCCCGATTTTCCTATAGAGGTTATAGAAGAGATTGGTTACCATGCAGAGTATTGGGGGCAAAAAGGACATTACGGAGTTGCCATTCTAAGTAAAAAGAAACCCATATCAGTCACTAAAGGCTTTAAAGACGACACTGACGAGGATCAGAAACGATTTATAGAATGTATTTTTGAAGAGAATGGAGAGGAAATATCGGTAATGAATGGTTATTTTCCCCAAGGTGAAAATATTAATCATGAAACAAAATTTCCAAAAAAGAGAAAGTATTACTCTGATCTAAAACAACATATTATTGATGCGCAAAAGAAGAATTCAAACATAGTTGTTATGGGTGACTTCAATGTCTCTCCACAAGATATTGATATTGGCATAGGCGAGCAAAATGCAAAAAGATGGCTTAGAGATGGAAAAACATCCTTTCAGCCCGAAGAAAGACAAATGTGGAATAGCATCAAAGACTTAGGATTTATTGACTCATGGAGATATCAAAACCCAGAAGAGAGTGAAATATATTCTTGGTTTGATTATAGATCTAGAGGTTTTGATGATTCTCCTAAAAGAGGGCTTAGAATTGACCATATAATGATAACGGAAAACTTGGTGAATAAAATAACATCAACTGGCATAGATTATGATGCCAGAGCTATGGAAAAACCATCCGATCATTGTCCTGTATGGGTCGATTTAAAGCTTTAAATAATATAGTTCTAAAGCATTGAAAGATCTTATTATTAGAAACCCAAAATCAAAAAAAGAGTTTGAGGAATATAGCCACTTTCGTTGGAAAAATTTAAGAAAGCCCTTAAATATGCCTATAGAATCGATGTTTGATACACTCGAAGAATCAAGCTTTCACTTAATAGCTCTTAAAGACTCGAAAATAGTAGCAGCTGGAAGAGTGCATCTAAACTCGCCTTCTCAAGCTCAAGTAAGGTTTATGTGTGTAGAGCAAGAGTATAGAAGGATTGGTCTTGGGCTCAAAATACTTCACGGACTTGAGAATTATGCATCTAAAAAAAATTGCTCTGAGGTTATTCTAAAT
>CALJHI010000112.1 GCA_938075575.1 uncultured SAR86 cluster bacterium
AATGTTTAGAAATGCTAATTCACGATTGAAGTTTGTCCCAAAAAATGGTGATAAATGTATTTTAAATGGCCAGGTTAGCATTTATGCAGCTAGAGGAGATTATCAGCTTATAGCTAGATCAATGCGATTAGCTGGCGCAGGTGATCTCATGCAGCAGTTTGAGAGTCTTAAAGAAAAACTAGATGCAGAGGGAATGTTTGATACTACATTAAAACAATCTATTCCCAAATTCCCAAAGCATGTATGCGTAATCACCTCATCTTCTACTGCTGCATACCAAGATGTTTTATCTTCAATTAAAAGAAGATCGCCGTTTGTAAAAATAACTATAAGTGAGGCTGTTGTTCAAGGAGACGATGCTCCACAAACTATTATTCATGCAATTGATAGGATTGAAAAGTTTAATAAGAAAGGGGTTAATGAAATTGATGTTGTAATTATTACAAGAGGTGGTGGTTCGATAGAGGATCTATGGTGTTTTAATAATGAATTGCTGGCTAGAAAAATTTATAGCTTTAAAGTGCCAGTTATATCTGGTGTTGGGCATGAAATAGATTTTACAATAACTGATTTTGTGTCTGACATGAGGGCACCCACCCCCACCGCCGCTGCTGAAATTGTTACAGAGAGTTACCATCGAATGAATGAGCTTATAAACATATATAGAGACAATTTAATAAGAGCCTTTAAGGTGCTCATAAATGATAAATCTAAAAAAGTTTTAATAGTTAAAAGTTTGCTTAAAAGCCCTTCTTCATCATTAAGAGAAAAAATTCAGAAGATAGATAACATTGAAATCAATCTTAGAAAATCAATCTTTAGTCATTTTGCTAATGGCAAGCAAAAAATCTCATATCAAAAAAGAATATTGACACAAAATAATCCAATTAAAATTATTAGAAATTTGACTGCAAAGATTGATTCCTTAAACAATTCGAATAAAGAAAATATGAGAAAATTATTATCAGACAAAAATAAAGATATAAAAAATATAAATGAGAATCTTAATATTCTTAACCCGTTAGCGATTTTAAGTAGAGGTTATTCTATTATTAAAAATAAAAAAGGGAATGTAATAAAATCCTCATCAGATATTGAACTAAATGAAGACCTGCTTGCAAGATTTAATAGCGGGACAGTAGAAATTAAAGTTAATAAAATAAATGAGTAAGTTAAAAGTTTTATTTATCCTGGGTTTAATTTTTAGCTTGCATGGTTTTCCAAGCGATCATCTAGAAGGAATATCGGGAGAAGTCATTGTTTTGCCTGTTGATGAGGATTTGAATGAAGCAAAATTTGCATCATTGACCGCCAAGGATATAAATTATGCAGTGATTGGGCTGCCGTATGTAAATCAAGTTAGAAATTTTAAATTTGGTAATAAATACATACGAGTTATTCCGTTTGATTATGGAGAATCTCGAATCACTATAAAAGATCAATCTAAGGTTTTGCTTAATGAGGTTGATAAGAATAGGACTTTTAGCGAATCAAGAATTATTAATAATGCGCTTAATACTCATTCGGAAAACTTGAATCCTGATTTTGATTTTATAATTCCAGTTAACGGAATTGTCTCTAGCAGATATGGAAAAAAAAGATTTATTAATGATATGCCAAGATCTCCCCACCTCGCATTAGATATTGCAGCTCCGGAAGGAACGCCTGTTTATGCCCCATCAAATGGGAAAGTTATTCAAACTGGAGATTATTTTTATAGCGGTAACTATATTATGTTAGATCATGGTATGGGCCTAATATCATCCTATAGTCATTTAAACAGCATAAATGTAGCAACAGGAGATAATATAAAGAAAGGTATGACAATTGGAAATGTTGGTTCAACTGGGAGAGTTACTGGGCCACATCTTCATTGGAGTGTTTACTTGAATAAGCAGAGAATAAACCCTGAGCTCTTGCTAGATCAAAGAATCTTATTAAAGACCTCGAACTTCTAGTAAAATCTCATTCAGGGAATCTGCTGTTTGAGGCTTAAATAAAGATTTAATTACTATTCCTTGCTCATTTATAAAGTATGTTGCGGGGAGTGTTAGTGGAGATTCAATGCTCCAGATTTCTCCAGGGTATGAAATGATTGATGGAATATCAACCCCAAAACGTTTTATTTGAGGGTCTAGATCTTCTATCTCTAATTGATCAAAATTATATGCATAAACCTTAATATCATCATTTTGATTTGAAAAGCTAACAAGTTCAGGCATCTCTTTTAAGCATGGTGGGCACCAATCAGCCCAGTAATTAATAACAACTAATGTTCCGCTTAGTTTTGCTAAAGACGTATCTTCGCCATTATGAATCTGGATGTCATTTTTTTGACATCCAATAAGGCATAAGGTAAATATAGAATATATAATCATGTTTTTCATAATTATCATTTTAAACTAAAGTTCATATATGAATAAGAAATATTTACTAATACTTTTTTACTCGGCATCAGGTTCTGTAAAAAACTTGGCACATGCTATAGCTGATGGTGCTGAAGAGGCAGGCGTTACTACAAAAATAAGAACGGTTCCAAAAGTTTCTTCTAATAGCGAGAAAGTTCAGCCGAATATTCCTTTTGAAAATGAAATCTACTGCACAAAAGAAGATTTAGTGAATTGCTCTGGTATTGCGATTGGTTCACCTACAAGATTTGGATCAATGGCTTCACCGCTTAAATATTTCTTAGATTCCACAGGAGATATATGGTCAACAAATGCTTTAGATAAAAAACTGGGGCTTGCTTTTACATCTACTGGATCAATGCATGGTGGTCAAGAAATGACATTATTTAATATTCTAACTTTCATGCTGCACCATGGAATGGTCGTAACCGGAACGCCTTATGGACCATCTCACGTGGAAGGCTTCAATCAAAGTTCTGACTTAACTCCAGATGAATATCATATAGCTCATAAATCTGGAATGAGGTTGGCTGAATTAATAAAAAAAATTTAAATAATTATGAGCTATATAAATAACTATAAGGCTGTAACTATTTTTTTAATTTGACTTTTGGTTTTTATAAAGTCCCTAATTTTTATTGAGGGAAGAATAAATATTTCTACTTTATTTTTTTGGAGTTTACCGATGTGTTTATTCATATTTACTGCATCTGTAGAGTCTGTAAAAGGCTATCAAATATTTTGTTTTATATTGCTTATATATTTTCTTTTGGCCTCCTTGAGAGTTTTTGGTATGCAAACTTTCTATCTAGATATATGCGAGATTTTTTTCATTTCAGCTCTTTTTACTCACTGTTTATTTGGACCAAGAATTATAAATAGTGTAAAGTAAGCTTTACATATAAATTCCATTAAACTATTATTCACTAGAAATTTATATTTCAATAAAACTAACATAAATTAAAGAGGTATAAGAATGGGTTCAAAGAAATCAATTTGGAAACAAGCAGATGACTTTCTATCAATGACTAGAAAGATTCTTGTAAATGGCATTACAGCGATTGTTTTAATAATCATTACAATTTCCTTTATGGGTGGTATTTTTACTAGCTTCGGTAGTGATTCTAATGAGGTTTCTGCAAAAGATAAAGTTTTATGGTTTAAACCTATTGGAGTTGTTGTTGATACTGAGGTCTTTGGCACTGACTCAATCTCTCTTGATGAGATTATTGGGGGCGGCTCATCTACGGAACAGCACGAACTCCAGGATTTATTAGATGTATTGGGCCATGCTGCAAATGATGAAGAGCTAGCTGCTGTCTATATAAATGTATCTGAATTAGGAATGTTTTATGCTTCTGCATTTAAGCTAGCAGATGCTGTAAAGAAGCTAAGGGAAAATGGTAAGCGAGTAATAGCATATGCTGAAGTTTATGGTAATGCTGCATATCTGATTAGCTCGCAAGCTAATGAGGTTCTGGTGAATGAAATGGGCGGCGTTAATGCTTTTGGCTTCTCAAGAAAAAGAGAATACTACGTAGATTTATATAAAAATTTAAAACTTAACTACAACGTATTTACTGCTGGTGATTTTAAATCAGGTCCAGAACCTTATACAAGAGACTCCATGAGTGAAAATGATAAGTTGGCTTGGAATGAATTTGCCAATCCCGCATGGAAGAAAATGACTGACATGATTGAGGATGGCAGACAGCTTTCCGAAGGAACTATGCAAAATTATGGAGACAATGCATGGTATTTAG
>CALJHI010000113.1 GCA_938075575.1 uncultured SAR86 cluster bacterium
CTGTATTTTTTTGGGATGGGTTTAAATTCTCCATCTAAAATTTCACTATTTACTCCTACCTTAAATCCAGGAGAAATTATAGAAGTGAGTTTCTTGATTTTTTTTAAATCTAGTAGTTGTTCTACTGTTGTTCCTGTAGCAACTTCAATTTCATGAAGAAATGTTTTCCCTGGAGTTGAATATGAAAAAAAAACTATCATTTTAGCTTTGAGATGAATGAATTAATTATAGTCTCTGAAAGCTTTTCAATTAAGCTATCAGGGGTAACAGCATTAACTAGAAAAGGAAGGGTGAAGTCTGCTTTAAAATGTATAGCGGTCTCTCCCAAATTCTCTTCTAGGTTCCACGAACCATTGAAAGCATCAAAAGGCCCGGAAATTTGCTCCATTTTTAAATTATATTCATCTTGAATGTTTCTAGACTCTATAGTGTATTTCTTTCCAAGTATTTCAAATTGAAGTTTTCCGATCTGTGAATTTTTGTCAGTGCTAATTATTTCTGAATTAGTACAACCTGGAATAAAGTTTTTATAGTTTGAGTAGTTAGATATTATATTAAAAACTTCATCTATAGGTTTACTGCTAGTTCTTGAATAAGAAATCTTCCTTGCCATTTAAATTGGAAAGAATTGAAAGAAAATAACTAGAGCAACCCCAGTTGGAGCAATATATTTTATAAAAAATAGCCATAAGCCAAATAAGATAGGATTAATTTCTCCAATTTCATCCTTAATTAATGATTTCTTCATAAACCAACCTACAAATATTGCAATAAACATACCACCCAATGGAAGCAATAATTGATTGGTTATAAACTCGATTGAATCAAGAAAATTTCTGTCAGATATAAACTTAAAATCAGACCAAGCATTAAAACTTAGAGCTGAACCGATTCCAAGAATCCATGCAATAAGAGAAATCATTCCAGCAGATTTTCTTCTTGATAATATTCCTTCCTCTGATAAATATGCAACTCCAGGCTCAAGCAATGATATCGAAGAGCTAAGCGCTGCAATTGAAAGCAAAACAAAGAAAAGTGGACCTATGAATTGACCGAATTGCATTTGATTAAATGCAGACAACATTGAAACAAATACAAGACCAGGGCCGCTATTTGGCTCTAAATTGAAGGCAAAAATGATTGGAAAGATAGCAATACCTGCAAGAATAGCTACCATAGTATCTAAAGATGCCACAGAGACAGAATTACTCACAATATCTTGGTCTTTAGCCATATAAGCTCCATAAGCCATTATTGAACCCATGCCTAAACCTAAACTAAAGAAAGCCTGGCCCATAGCTTGAAGAAGAGTATCTGATGTTACATTTGAAAAATCAGGAGCAAACAAGAATTTAATAGCTTTATCAAAATCACCATTAATCATCGCGTACATCACCATAAATATCATCAATAATCCAAGCATCGGCATTAAAATTTTAACCATTCTTCCAATTCCATCTTTGATACCGGCTGAAACAATCAGAGCAGTAAAAATCATAAATATGGTATGCCAGAATAATAAATTAAAAGGTGAAGATATGACTTTAGCAAATTGGTCGGGTGAGCTCATTAAACCCAAGGAAGTTGCGGATATAAATATATAATTTAAACATATTCCAGCAATTACACTATAAAAAGAAAGAATCAAAACGCCTGCTAATATTCCGCTCCAGCCAACAAATCTCCATAAAGAAGTGGTATTAGAATCGATGGCAATTCGTCTCATTGCATTAACTGGGCTATTTCCAGCCCTTCGTCCAATAACAATCTCGCTTATCATTATTGGGAGACCAATCATTAGAATGCATGCAAGGTATATAAGAACAAAAGCGCTTCCACCATTTGTTCCAGCCTTGTAAGGAAACCCCCATATATTTCCTAGTCCAACTGCTGAACCACTTGCTGCAAGAACAAATGTCCATTTTCCAATCCATGATCCATGTGATTTGAGTTGTTTGTTTATTTCCATAATATTTATTTTTTAAATAGGGTTAGTGTAAGGATTAATCCAATATGCAAATGATAACAAAAAACTTATAGATACTAATAGAGACAGCATCTTTCTAAATTTTTTATAATCATCGTGTCTGTATTGAAAATCATGTGAAGATTTTTCAAAGTAATAAAAAAATTGGAAGCTAGCAATAGAAATCAAAAGCGCAATAAGTGTTGATTCAAGAAAGGTCAAAACAAGTATTAACATTGCCATAAGACTAAAAATTATTCCTACAGAAAGATTTAGACTCTGTCTCGGCTGATCGTCTCGCCAACCCCATGCCATCCCACCCAAAAAAGCTAAAATTATAGCGCCATAAAAAAGCTGCATTTTAATTGATATATACGCAAAACTTGGTCCAAATATCCATGGAATAATAGAAAATATTGCAAATGGTATGAATCCAATATACCCGTATGTTGATTTTATATTATTAATATCCAATTTTTATTATGTTTTAGTTGCACATGATGTACCAAAAGACATAATAAAGATATGTCTAAAGATAATTCCAGTCTAATTGTAAGGAATAAAACAGCAGCGAGAAACTATACTCTAGGAGAATCGTATCAAGCTGGTATGGTGCTTGAGGGTTGGGAAGTAAAATCATTAAGAGAGAAAAAAATAGATGTTAAAAATAGCTATGTGACATTTAAGAAAGATGAGGCATGGTTGTTTGGTGTAAAAATCGATCCTCCATCATCTTTAAAAAACTTTGATGTGGATCCAATTAGAACAAGAAAACTGCTTTTAAAAAAGAAAGAAATTGCCCAACTTCAAAAGCTTAAAGGTGAAAAGAATCTCACAATTATTATGACTTCAATGTACTGGAAGGATAATCTTATTAAATGTGATATATCTACAGGCAAAGGTAAGAAGATTCGAGATCAAAGGCAGGATATTAAAAAAAGAGATTGGGAGCGAAACCAAGGCAGAATTCTTAAAAATTCATCAAAAACAAATAGATAATGTATAATCCGTTACCCCATGGGGGCGAACAGGGTTCGACATTTCTACTGGACTCCGAAGCGCATGCCAAGATTGTGGTAATTCTTGTAAAACATACTACAAAAAATTTAGTTGCAAATAACGACAACTACGCTTTAGCAGCTTAATGCTAACCG
>CALJHI010000114.1 GCA_938075575.1 uncultured SAR86 cluster bacterium
TCTCAGAGGTCAGATGATTTAAGACTCTATTTAGATATGTTCTTTTTGAGGTCTGAATATATAGAGAATGCTTATATGAACCTTTTGTTTTTGAAATAAATGAAGGGAGTGGTCCTATTACTTCAATATTTTTTTGATTTCTTATCAAGCGATCAACTTTCTTTAAAAATAAAATATTACTTTCTTGGGTGGGAGATGTTGCTCTTAAAATAGTGGCACAAGAATATGGTGGGAAATTATCTACTTTATTTTCTTTAAGCTTTCTGCAAGAGAATTGTGAATAACTTCCGCCTCTTATTTGATTAAGCGTTTCATCATTTGGATGTCTTGTCTGGATTATTACCTTTGCATTCTTATTTTTTCTGCCAGCTCTTCCAGAAACTTGTATTAATAATTGTGATACTTTTTCCAATGCATTAATCTCTGGACTTACAAGCCCATTATCTGCATTTAAAACTAGGGTTAAGCTTACATTATCAAAATCATGTCCTTTTGTTAGCATTTGGGTTCCAACTAGGATTGCTGCCTCTTTCTTTTTTAGCCGTTCATAGATCTTGTCCATTGCGCCTTTCTTCTTGGTTGTATCGTGGTCAATTCTTATTACATCTACATCGGGGAAACTTTGAGATAAGAATTCTTCCACCCTCTCTGTTCCTAATCCAAATAGTTCTAGTTTTTTTAAACTGCAATTTGGGCACTGTGAAGGTTTTCCATATGCTGCTTCACATCTGTGGCAAACCAATCTATTTCTTGTTTTATGATAAACCAAATTTGATTCGCACGAATTGCATTCTGCTGTCCATCCGCATGAACTACATTCTAGAAGAGGAGCAAAGCCTCTTCTATTTATAAATACTAGAACTTGGCTACTTTTATTCACAGCTGCTCTTATAGAATCAAGAGATTCTCTAGAGATTCCAGCTATAAGTTCCTTATTATTGATATCCATTATAATAAGTTTTGGAGGTTTCTGACCATCAACCCGTTGAACCATTTTTACCTCATTAACTTTTTCTTCCTCAACAAGCTTCAGAATTGAAAAAGACGGGGTCGCAGAACCTAAAACAATGGGGATTTTTTCTACTTGAGCTCTCTTTATGCCCATTTCTCTTGCAGAAAACTTAAAGCCTTCGGATTGCTTGAATGATTGATCATGCTCTTCGTCTATTATAATTAACCCGATATCTTTCATAGGATTCATGATTGCAGATCTGGTTCCTATAACTACTTTAATTAAACCTTCTCTAGCTTTCTTCCATACATTTAATCTTTGTAAAGGGGTTTGCTTAGAGTGATAAAGGCCGATCTCACCCTTAAATCTATTTGAAAATACCTTATGGAGTTGAGGGGTTAAATTAATTTCAGGGACCAATATAAGCACAGATTTATTTTCTTTAATTTTTTTTGCTGTGAGATCTATATAAATCTCTGTCTTGCCTGAACCCGTTACTCCATTTATAAGATTTATTTTAAAATTATCATCAACTTTTATATTTTCAATTGCGTTTATTTGTTCATTAGTTAGTCTGTAGGAGTTCTCTGGATTATTCAGTTCATAAGACTCCTCTTCATATTGCTTCTCGAGTTCAAGCCCCTTCTTTCTTGTTTTAAGCAGCTTTGGAGTAAAGGTATTAAAAACATCTCCAATTGGATGATGGTAGTATTTTGAAGCCCAAATAAGACAATCAAGCTCTTTTTTATTAAATATTGGCTCTTTTTCGCATATTTTTTTTACTTCTTTTACTGTAAATTCAGGTTTCTTTTTTACCTGCTGTATAACTATCCCCATGACAGTTCTATTTCTAAAAGATACCTCTACTCTAGAGCCATTTCTAAGAAAGCTATTACATTTATATATAAATGAGCCTCTGATGGGCATTGGGATAGCTATTTCAAAATAAAAAAAATTCATTTTTTTATTGTAAATAAGGGTTTTTTTGTTATAGTTCTCATCCAAATTTTGATTTTATTATGAAAAAAGACATACATCCTGAATACCGTGAAGTACTATTCCACGACACTAGTGCTGACAAACATTTTCTTGTCCGCTCAACACTAAACACGACTCAAACAAAAGAATGGGAAGATGGTAAAACTTATCCGTATTATATTCTTGATATATCGTCTGCATCTCACCCCTTTTATACCGGCACTCAAAAAATTATTGATACTGGTGGTAGAGTTCAGAAATTTGAAGAAAGATTTGGTAAGAAAAAGTAAATTACTCAATTTATACCAGAACTACCAAAGCCCTTTTCTCCTCTCTCAGACTTCTCAAAACTTTCAACAATGTTAAATCTTGCTTGAATTACTGGCACCACTATCATTTGGGCTATCCTATCTCCAGGATTTATATTAAAGACCTCATTAGATCTATTCCAAGCTGGCACCATTAGCTCGCCCTGATAGTCAGAGTCTATTAAGCCAACTAGGTTTCCCAATACAATTCCATGTTTTGATCCAAGCCCTGACCTTGGTATTACCAAGGCAGCATAGTTTTTATCAGCTAAGTGCATAGCAAAACCCATAGGTATCATGATTGTTTGAGATGGTTGTAACACAATGGGATCGCTAATACATGCCCTAAGATCCATTCCACCAGAACCCTCTGTGCCATAAGTTGGCAATGGTATATCTTTTCCCATCAATGGATTTAAAATTTTTATATCTACTTCTTTCATTAGGTTAATTTGTCAGAATTAATAATAAATTTTAACTTAGATTCTCTTAAAGATGTCCATGAGTTTGTATTTATTAGTGCCAAAGAACAAGTCGGATAATTTAACAGCATTTTTCCTGTTAAGAGTGCTATCAATTCCGGGATCATTGGGTTATGGCCTACTATAAGAATTGAATCAATTGATCTCTCTAGCCGGGCTAAAGAATTAAGCACATCTTGCTGAGAGCCATAATACAAAAAATCTTTATATTCAATTTTTCTATGGCAACAATTGAAATCTGTTACTATTAAATTTGATGTTTCAGAAGCTCTTTTTGATGGGCTACAAAAAACTTTTTCAACAGTTAGTCTTTTTGAAATAATTTTCGCTGATACAGATTTAATTTCTTGATAGCCCTTCTGATCAATGGATCTATCATAATCAGATTGTCCTGATATTTCCCAGGGTGAGTTTGCATGTCTCAAAAAGAATATTTGTTTCATAATTAATATCTCTATAGTATTGATAAGTTATCAACTTATCTATAAAATCGCGTTTCTATGAGTAAATTATGTCAAGTAACAGGAAAGATACCTCAGTCTGGGAATAACGTTTCTCATGCTAAAAATAGAACTAAGAGAAAATTTTTTCCAAATCTACACACCCATAAGTTTTGGGTAGAATCTGAGAATAGGTTTGTGAATCTCAAGGTTTCTGCAAAAGGTATGAGGATAATTGACAAGAAAGGAATCAGCCAAGTTCTTAAAGAAATTAGAGCTAGAGGCGAAAAAGTCTAGTCACACTCACATCAACTAACTTTATTTCCCTGATGCTCTCTTTATAAAAAAAGTCTTTAGGAATTTTGATTTATTAACCATATTTAATCCCATCCCTCTGATTAGTCTTAGGTATAAGTTTTTTAAATTAAAAAAATCTAAAAATAAGTCCATAGACTTAAGCATTAAATAATTTAGCGCCTCTCTTTCAATTGAATATTGTTTTAAAAAAGTAGGCTCATTTAACTTTAGGCCAAGACTGTATGCATCTTCTATCTTTTCACAGAAAATATCAGCATCTTCAAACCCAAGATTAACACCTTGGCCTGCAAGAGGATGAATTGAGTGGGCAGAATCAGCCATTAATACAACTGAGTCCTTGATATAATTTTTAAAATAATGATTGGAGAGTTCAAAATTTAGTATCTTGCTTGATAGGATCATCTTATGCCCAAGCTTATCTTCAAAGTATTTGAGATTATCAATAACAAAATCTTTTATATCCAAATTTTCAATATGCAGGTTATTGATTGACCATACAACTGTAAAAATATTTTCTTTCGGTGCTGGCATCAATGCAAAGATACCAATTTCTGAAAAAATTTGGTGGGCATGTGTGATATCAGAGTCTGCCTGAACTAGAAAGGTAGCTGCAGTTTGGTTATACGAGTGTGCTTTATTTTCAAAATTATATAGCTTTGCTACATTTGAATTTTTTCCATCACAAGCAACTAATACTTCAGAGATTATCTTTGATCCACTTGAAAGCTCAATGCTTGTTAATTTATCTTCATGGATATATTTGATTGAATTTATTTGTGTCTCAAATAAAGTGTTATTTAGATTTCCTTCTTGTAGAGCTTTATTTAAATCATCAAACATGACTACAGAGGAAAGCTCTGAGTATCCTATGTCTGAAGAAGAAAAAACTATCTTTCCGGAAGAGTTTCCATCGGAAGCTATTATTTTCTGAATACTTGAAGAAGCTATATTAATACCTTCTTTTTCTAATAATTCTATTGATTTAGGATTAAGGGTTATTGTTCTAATCGAATCTAATTTATTTTGAGGTGGTTTATTTTTTTCAATTATTATAGATTCAATACCAGACCTTCTAAGCCTTCTAGAAATGTAATTTCCTATTAACCCTCCTCCGGATATAGTTATAGGAACTATCATAAATTAGGACATTAAGGCTTCTATTTCACTTGGATCTGAAGGAACTTTTTCAGTAAGGTTTATGTTGCCTTCGCTTGTAACGAGGATATCATCTTCTATTCTCACGCCTATTCCCTTCCATTTATCATCTACATCTGCTGAGCTGCTGATATATATACCAGGCTCGATAGTGGTTACCATGCCTGGCTTAAATGACATGAATTCGTCTCCTTCCATGTAATCACCAGAATCATGAACATCCAGCCCAAGCCAGTGACCAACTTTGTGCATATAGAAGTCTTTGTGGGCGCCATCTTCATAGAGATTTTCAGGGTCTCCATTTAAGATACCTAGATCTACAAGGCCTTCAACTATCACTTTTTCAGAAATTTTCTGGGGATCCATAATATTATTGCCTACCTTGACAGCATTTATTGCTTCCTGATTTGCTTTGTATACAACGTTATATATTTCTAACTGTTCTTTTGTAAACTTACCATTTACTGGAAATGTTCTGGTGATATCTGATGCATACATTTCATACTCTCCACCTGCATCAACAAGAATCAACTCTCCATTGTTTAAGGATTGATTATTCTCAACATAATGAAGGACGCAAGCATTTTCCCCGCCAGCCACTATAGGTGTATAAGCAGCAAATCTGCTACCTCTTTTAGCAAATTCGTATAGGTATTGGGCTTCGATTTCTTGCTCTGTTTGGCCTGGTTGAATGGATTTCATTACTGAAATATGTGCTTCAGCTGAAATTTCACAAGATTTTTTTAGAATCTCGATCTCGCCATCATCCTTTATTAATCTTAAATTACCAACCAAAGAAGTAGCGTCAACCATATCAATTGTCTTGCTGTGTCTTTCTGCAGCATTTGCAATGTTAGTCCATCCAATAACTTTTTTATCAAAACTTGTGTCTTTCCCAAAAGAGTAAAATAGCTTCTGATTTCCTTGAAGTAAGCCTGGAATCTTAGAGTCTAACTCTTCATTATTAAACGCATTGTCAAAAAAATAATCTGAAATAGCCCCTTCTGGTCCTGCCCTATAACCATCCCATATTTCCTTAACCTTATCTTTTTTTGGAACAAATATTGTTGAGGTTATCTTATTATCTTTATTAGCCAAAACCATAACTGAAGAGGGCTCGCAGAATCCTGAAAGGTAGTAAAAACTGCTCTCTTGTCTAAAAGCATATGCTGAATCTGCATTTCTATATCTACTCTCAGCCCCGATTATTATCAAGACAGAGTTATTTGGTATAACTGAAGAGAGGTTATCTCTCCTTTGTTTAAAAATATTTTTATTCATAATTTATTTTACTCTTTTAAAAAACAAACTTCCCTATTTATTCTATAAGAATTAAACTAAATTATGGAAAATAATAATGAAAGCATTGCCCTGCTCGAGAAGAGGCTTGATGACCTTATTAAAAGATTTGAAGAGCAGAGAGGTATTATTAATTCTTATGTTGAAAAAGAAAGAGATTGGAAAAAAACTAAACTTCTTCAGAATAAAGAAATTAAAAATCTAAATGAAGAAATTCAGAAGGCTAAACTAGGCGGTTAAAAAATGGAAACAGTACAGCTAAGAATATTTGGAAGAGACCTTACCCTTTCATGCCCTTCAGAAGAAAAAGATCAGTTATTAAAATCTGCTGCATTGCTTAATGAGGAGCTTGATAATATTAATGATAAACAGAATGCCCTCGTTATTGCCGGCCTGAGCTTGGCAAATAAAGCCCTTAATGGAGAACGATATTCAGCTAATAGCTCTTCAGTAAATAGCGATCTAAATGTTGAAAATTTAATTAAAAAAATTGACTCTGTTTTATAGTATTAACCTTCAACAATAACTCTAAGTAATTTATAATTCTTAAACATTCTGGTTCACATGCTAATGCATCAATAAATTTGAACCGATACTTATAAATAGGTGATATTCCTCTTCTATTGTTGTGCAATACCTATTAGGGAAGCCTGATTTAGAAAGATATTCACCACCTGACCTTTCGGTTCAGGTAAGGTGCATGGCGGTGATCTGGTTTGTTAGCCTCCGCATATGTATGAATAAAAATAAATTAAGAAAACAACTCTTTGGGCAGGGGCAATCCTTATCTAATGATTTTATAAAATCTTCCAGAAATATAATCCAAAAAAAATTAATTGATTCAATTATTTTTAAAGATGCAAAAAAAATACTTCTTTATAAAAATGTAAAAAATGAAATAAATATTAATGAGGTTTTTGCTCAAGCTACCAATAGCAAAAAAGAAATATATCTTCCAAAAATAGGTAACAAATTTGAGATGAGTTTTAACAAATTCTCCAAAGATCAAAAATTTATAAATAATAAATATGGGATACCTGAACTACCCAATCAAAATTTCATAAATCTAACTGATCTTGACCTTGCCGTAATACCATTTGTAGGGGTTGATGCTTTAGGATATAGACTTGGCTATGGAGGCGGGTATTTTGATAGGATTTTTAATCCCATTGAAAAAGAATATGCCCCAATAACAATTGGACTGGGGTATGATTACCAAATGCTTCCAGATGAAATAAGGGAAGCCCATGATATGAGATATAACATGGTCATCACTGAAGAAAATATTTATAATTTCAATTATTGAATGTAAAATATACTTTACATTCAAAATTTTCAGCAATGAAAAGTTGCTGGCTGAATAATTTACGAGATAAAAAATTTGAAAAGACTTTTCATTGCAATCATTTTCCTTACTTCTTTTGACATAAGCTCCGTAGAGCTTGATGGAGTGATAGATGATATTGAATGGAAAGATTCAAAAAATATTGACCTCTTTTATACCGTATATCCATTTTCATTAAGTGAATCTCCCCTGAAGACAGAGGCTCGTCTTATTTCAAATGAAGAGGGAATATTTATCTCATTCAAGAATTACCAAAATATAAAAAAAGTAAGGAGCATTAAATCCTCGCGAGATATCTTAAATGAATCAGATTCAAATGTTGTTGTGATTGATTTTGGCAATAATGGAGTCGAAGCTTATGAATTTGCTCTGAGCTCAGCAGGCACTCAAGTTGATGGCACTTTTACAAATGGAAATGATCTTAATAGGGACTGGGATGGTAACTGGAGTGGGGTAACCACCAAAAATGAAGATTACTGGAGTTCAGAATTCTTTATTCCCTGGACTATTACAACACTGCCAAGAAATGAAGGTGAGCTAAGAGATATTAGAATAATGTTTGGTAGGTACATATATGAACAAAATATATGGGTTAGCAGCATTAAAAGCTCATATTCAAGAAATAAATTTCTTTCGAGACTATCTCCGGTTTCAGTAAAGAATTTTTCGGCTTCTAAATTATCTATCTTTCCGTATGCATCTTCATTCAGTGATTCAGTCATGAATTCAAAGTCAAATAGAGTGGGTGCTGATATTTTTTGGAATACTGGAACTGGCAGGCAAATTAATGCGACTGTAAATCCTGATTTTGGACAAGCAGAAAGTGACGATTTAGTTGTAAATTTCTCAGCACAAGAAACTTTCTTAAATGAAAAACGTGCTTTTTTTACGGAGAATCAATCTCTCTTTACTGTTAAAGATAGAGATAAATTTTCTGTTATAAATACAAGGAGGATTGGGAGCGCGCCTGACTATGATTGTTCAAGGTTTGATGATGGTATAACTTGCGAAGAGTCAAAAAAATCATACTCAGATCTGGATTATGCATTTCGAATAACAGAGAAAAGAGATGATTTAGATCTTGGCATATTTATGGCAAAAGAATCTGATGAGACTTATTCAACTGGGAGAGAATTTACAGCCATTAGATCAAGAAAAAATATCAATGACTTAACTTTTGGGCATGTACTAACCCATGTAAGTAATAAATTTTTAAATGAAAGCTCTACAGTCAATGCATTTGATTTTGATAAGATATTTTCTGAGAAAATTAGAGTAACTTCTACCGTTTTATCCTCTAGAACTAATGAATCAAGCGGGTATGGTTTAAAGTCATCCATTAGATATAGGCCAAATAAGGATCAAAGCACTAACACCACTTTTAGATACTTTGATAAAGGCTTGGATCTTAATGACTTTGGATACCTCAAAGATTCAGACTATTTTCAGTTAAGTTCACGCTCATCTAAACAAAGAACAAATTATGAAAATAATTCAAATTTGAATTCTTCAGAGGTTTCGGTTTGGTGGTCATTAAGTGGGGATACTAATGGAAATACTAATCCATTTTTTATTAACCCACAAATAGAATATTTCTATAAAGATGGTTCAAAATTTAATGCTTTCTTAACATTTAAATCATCAGGAAAGAATACGACCATTACAAGAAAGAATCCTGCATATCCTTTTGCAAAAATAAAATCTACCCAAAGCATGACGCTAGATTATGAGGGTGTGATATCTAGTAGCTTTGAATATGACTGGAGGGTTAGTTTTGATAAGTCTCCCAGCTACAAAAATTGGACTTCAAATGGATATAGAAAAGAATTTTATAAATTTGGTACTAAATATTCTTTAGATGAAAACTTAACTATTGGGATGAATATAATAGCGAAAAAAGAAAAGGAGTGGCTAAGGTGGATAGACCAAAATAAATTTTCTTCAAGTGACCTTAGTAGGCGAGAAATATCTTTTAATCTTAACTGGTATAGAGGTCTAAGGCATGAGTTAAGGCTTAAATCTCAGTTTATAGCCCTAAAATCTAAATCTCCTATAGGTCTCTCTGTTAATGAGCAAGGTTATTTATCAGAGAACGGAAATTTGATTCAGCCTTTTAATATTGGTCAGGCCGCTTTTCAACTTAGATATAAATATGAATTTGCTCCTCTATCAAATATATATATTATTTATTCAAGGGGTGGCGACATTTCTATAGATGATACAGATAATAATTTTTCAAGCTTATTTCAGGATGCTTGGAGCAATCCATCCAATGAAGTAATTTCTATAAAAATTAGATTAAAGTTTTAATTATCTTAAATAGCTTTTATAAGCCTTGTTTCTGGTTTCTTCTGAAAAAGAAACCTCTGTTTTGCCAAGTTGTTTTATGAGCTTAGATGGATTCTTTTCTCCATCTTCAATGCCTATTAGTACTTTTCCAAATGCCGAACCAAGATTCCTATAGTGAAAGAGCGAGATATTCCACTTATCCCCAAATGATTCAAGGAAACTTAATAGCGCCCTAGGCCTTTCTGGAAATTCTGTTCTAAAAATTCGTTCTTTTGTATTTGGATCAAGCGAGTGATTTATCCTTCCCCCAACCATATGTCTTAAATGATCATTTGAAATTTCATTTTTTGTTAAGTCATCAAAGGTATATTTTTTCTTCATGAGTCTTTTCTTTAGAGCTTCGTATGAAGCATCTGTGTTTGTTCTAATGCCTACTAAAACATGTGCTATTGACGAACTTGATTTTCTATAATTAAACTCAGAAATTTGAAAACTACCAAACATCTTGGCAAGTTTAATAAAGCTTCCAGGGTTTTCAGGGACCTTAATGCTTAATATTTTTTCTTTATTCTCTCCCAGCTCTGATCTTTCAACTATAAAGCTTAGTCTTTGAAAATTAACATTTGCTCCACTGCTAATTGCTAATAATTTTTTACTTTGTACTTTTTTTGAATAGACTTTTAAGCCTGCCAATGCCAATGCTCCTGCTGGCTCAGATAGAATTCTTGTATCTTCAAATATATCTTTAACAGCTGCACAAACTTCATCAACACTTACTGTTATGACCTCGTCGACACATTCTTTTATAACATCAAAGTTATTTTTTCCTATTTGTTCAACCGCTACTCCATCTGCAAATAGACCAACTTGTTTAAGCCTTACCCTTTTATTTGCTTTTATAGCTTCTGCTAAGCATGCTGAGTCTTCTACCTCAACGCCAATAATTTTAACTTTTTTTGAGTTTTGTGATACCCATGCAGACAGGCCTGCAAGAAGCCCCCCTCCGCCAACTGGAACGAATATAGCATCATAATTATTTTCAGATTCCAAAATTTCTTTGCCGATAGTTCCTTGACCAGCAATGGTATATTTATCATCAAATGGATGAACAAAGGATAAGCCTTTTGTTTTACCAATCTTTTTTGCATGTATAACTGCCGCATCATAATTGTCTCCATGGAGCAGTATTTTTGCTCCGTGTCTTTTTACAGCTTTAACTTTTATCTCTGGTGTTGTAATTGGCATTACAATTAAGCATGAAATTTTTAATTTCTTACATGCTAATGCAACTCCCTGCGCATGGTTTCCGGCTGATGCTGCTACAACACCAGCTTTTTTTTGTTTATTATTAAGATTAGATATTTTGTTATATGCTCCTCTGTTCTTAAATGAAAATACAGGCTGCAGATCTTCTCGTTTTAAGAAAATTTTATTTTTTTCCTTTTGCGAGATGTTAGGTGCAAATGAAATAGGGGTATTAATAGCAACATCATAAACTGAAGCGCTATTAATTAAGTCTAAGTATTTTTTTGACTTATTATAATTGCCTGTTTTTTTTATTTTTATTCGCAACGTTATTATTTAAATGTTATTTTCTTGTATTATAACTCCATGAGTGGCTCAAAGATAAATGTTGCTAAACAAGCTGCAAGCTTTTTAGAAAAAAAACTTACTGCTGATATGATACTTGGCATTGGAACTGGGTCAACAGTTAACTTTTTTATAGAAGAGATAAAACCATACAGTCACTTATTTAAGGGAGCTGTTTCCAGCTCTGAAAGATCATCTGCTTTATTAAAAGAAGCTGGCATTAGTGTATTTGAGCTGAATGACATCAATGAGATTGCATTTTATATTGATGGTGCAGATGAGGTGTCTGAAGACAAGTCTTTAATAAAAGGAGGCGGAGGAGCGCATACAAGGGAAAAAATAGTTGCATCTGCATCCAATCATTTTATTTGTATTGTTGATGACTCTAAGCTTGTTAAAAAGCTTGGTGCTTTTCCTTTGCCAATAGAGGTAATACCGGAAAGCAGAAGCTTGGTCTCAAGAAAAATAATTTCTTTAGGAGGAACGCCTCTTTATAGACAGGCCTTCATCACTGATCAAGGAAATCAGATAATAGACGTTTCAGATCTAGATTTGCGCAATCCTGTTGAGATGGAAATAAAATTGAACTCAATTGCTGGTGTCGTTGACAATGGTATATTTGCTATTAATAAACCTTTAACGGTGCTAGTCTCAGAATAGGCTATAAAAGAGATTCTATTCTTGAAAGTAGCTCTAGTGAATTTGGTTCTACATTTTTATCAAAAGCATCAGTAACAATACCCTCTCTTGATATTAAATATTTATTAAAGTTCCAGGTTGGTGATACGCCGCTCTCAGATCTAAGTTTTTTATAAAAAGGATGAGCGTTCTTGCCAGTTACTTTTGTAGTTGCAAACATTGGGAACTTTACTCCATATTCAGTTGAACAAAATTCAGCAGTTTCTTTTTCGTCCCTATATTCTTGAAAAAGAAAATCCCTTGATGGAACGCCTAAGACAGTAAAGCCTCTATTTTTGTAATTTTCATATAAAGCTTGAAGGCTTTCATACTGATATGTAAAACCGCATCTGCTCGCTACATTAACCACCAATATCACATCATCTTTATATTCACATAAGTTTGTTACTTCAGAAGAATCAAGCATCCTTATATCAGTATCTAAAAGATCAGAGCAGGCAAGGGCTTGAAAAGATAGAAAAATAATTAAATATATTTTGTTCATAAAATCTTTTTTTAAGTTAAAAATTAGACAGTTGGAGTAATGGCTATTACAGAAGAAACAAATAATGTAACTAAAAAAATAACTTCAAATGTGTCTTTTATATTTTTCATATTATAACTTAAATCATGCAAAAAATCTTGGAGGGCATAGGGGCCCTCCAAAAATTTCAGAGGATTCAGCAACCTACTTTAGGGGGGAGAGAATTGCTGAGAGCATCATTATATTTATTTATAATTAATTATCAATAGTTTTTATAATAAAAATTTAAATTTTATAGGTATAATGCATATTACATATTTAAATTAAGGGAAAAAATGAAAGGTACTGTCTTATATGAGGTAATAAATAGTGTTGCTGTTCTTACGGTAGATAACCCTCCTGTAAATCCATTAAGTGATGGCGTTAGGAATGGTGCATACGAAGGTATGGTAAAAGCAGAGGAAGACCCTGACGTTAAAGCAATAGTTATTACGGGAAAAGGAAGGGCTTTTATCGCAGGAGCAGACATATCTGAATTTGGTGGTTCAGGAGAGGGGCATAGCCTAAATGCGGTCTTTAAAAAAATAGAATTCTCATCCAAGCCAGTTGTTGCAGCTATAAATGGACTTGCATTAGGTGGAGGCCTTGAAACTGCTTTATGTTGTAACTATAGAATAGCTTCTAAGAATGCTTTCGTAGGGTTGCCTGAGGTAAATTTAGGCTTACTACCTGGCGCCGGAGGAACGCAGAGACTTCCTAGACTTATTGGTCCAGCAGAAGCTCTTAAAATGATTATCTCAGGTTCTCATATTTCATCTAAAAAAGCCCACTCTTTGGGTATTGTTGATGAGCTATCAGATAATATTCTTGAAGATTCTATTAAATTTGCATTAGACAAAGCTAATAATGAAGAAAATCATCCAAAAATTAGAGATTTAGATGAAAAAGTAATATCTGCACGTGGTTCTGATAATATTTTAATTGAAGCAAAAGCTATGGCTGCAAAAACAAGGAAAGGCCAATTTGCTCCTGGTCAAATAATTAAATGTGTTGAGGCTGCAATAAATTGTGATGATTTTGATGAGGGCCTTAAGAAAGAAGGTGATTACTTTTTAGAGTGTCTATTGCATCCTCAAAGAGAAGCAATGATTCATATCTTTTTTGGGGAAAGAGCTGCATCAAAGATCTTAGATGTGCCTAAAGAAACAACTGTAAAAGAAATAAATAAGGCTGCAGTAATTGGCTCTGGGACAATGGGCGGCGGCATAGCAATGTGCTTTGCAAATGCGGGAATACCTGTTCATATTATTGATCAAGATTCCGATAACCTTAAAAGAGGCATTGGGGTTATTGAAAGTAATTATAATTATATGGTTAATAGGGGAAGGATTAATGAGGATCAGAGAGATTTTGTTCTAAGCTTAATAACCTCTAGCTTAGATTATAAAGATATTAAAGATGTTGATATAGTTGTCGAGGCTGTCTACGAAAACCTTGAATTAAAGACATCAATCTTTAAAAGTTTAGATACCCATGTCAAAGAAGATGCAATATTAGCATCTAATACCTCAGGCCTAGATATAGATTCTATAGCGTCAGCAACTAATAGACCTGAAAAAGTAGTGGGTACTCACTTCTTTAGTCCGGCAAATATTATGAGGCTGCTTGAAGTTGTGCGTGGGGAAGAGTCTAGCCATGAAACGCTAGCAACAATTATGGCGCTTGGAAAGAAGCTTAAGAAAGCCTCGGTAGTCTCTTTAAATGCACCAGGATTTATTGGAAATAGAATGCTATCAGGATATACAACTCAAGCAAATATGTTACTGCTAGAGGGAGCATTGCCCCACCAGGTCGACCAAGCATTAGAATCATTTGGAATGAGTATGGGTCCTTTTAGGATGTTAGATTTAGTTGGTTTAGATCTTGGATGGAGAGCAAGAAAACTAAGTGGAAGCGATGCTCCGCTTGCTTCTAAAATAAGTGATGAACTATGTGAACAAGGAAAATTTGGCCAGAAAAATGGGAAAGGTTTCTATAATTATAATGAGGGCTCAAGAGCTCCTGTCCCTGCCCCAGAAAATGAAGACTTATATAATAAAGTTTCTCTAGATCATGGCATCACAAGAAGAGATATTTCTGATGCAG
>CALJHI010000115.1 GCA_938075575.1 uncultured SAR86 cluster bacterium
CAGGAAACTTACAGCTGATAATCCAGATATAAAAATTCTTGTTGATAATTTTTTTTCAGGCCCACCAGTTGACGCTGATATCGAATACAAGATTATAGGAAATGATAGAGAAGTCTTAACAAAGTTGGGAGAGCAATTAGAATTAATAGTAAGTAATGCCCCCAATATCGTTTTGACAAAAAATAGGCTTGCTGATTTTGCAACAAGTTTAGAATTTGAAATTGACTCTTCAAATATTTACTTTTCAGGCATTGACCCTAACCTTATTACCAACGAATTGTCTTCAGTAAGCAATGGAATAAATGTTGGCACAATGCTTGATGGCTCAAAAGAAATACCAATAAGAATGACAGGTATGTCTTTAAATGGCGCTATAGATGAAGCAAGATTCCTAACAATACCCTCAGGCAATTCACTGGAATATATTGATAGCTTTGGAGAGAGTAAGATCGTAAGAAAATCTGGAGTTATAGCTCGCTTTGATAGCCAAAAGCTTAATACTGTTCAAGGTTGGGTTGAAACTGGAAAGCTTCCATCTGCTACTGAAAGCTATTTAGAAGAGCCTGTAAATAATTTCATCTCTTCCTTACCTAAAGGTTTTTATATTGAAGCAGCTGGCCAAGCTGATAGTAGAAATGAATCTCAGGGGCAGATATATTCCTCTTTCCTTTTTTACTTAGTATTAATAGTCGGGGGTCTCGTCTTTGCCTTAAACTCATTCAGACAAACCATGTTAATACTATCTGTTGGCGGTTTATGCATGGGCTTATCGTTCCTTGGGCTTGTAATAGGAAACCAAAACTATGGCTTTATAGCAACTATCGGAGCTATTGGTTTAGTTGGTCTTTCTATCAACGATTCTATAATTGTTCTTTCTCACATTAAAGAAGAGGCTGAAAAGAAACTAATATCAAAACATGAAATAACAGAAGTAGTTATAAGATCTACGAGGCATATTATTACAACATCTGTTACAACTATTGGCGGCTTTGCACCTTTAATATTTACAAGTGTCTTTTTTAGACCTCTTGCTTGGGCAATGACAATTGGCGTTCTGGGGGCAACATTGCTGGCATTATTATATATACCAGCGATGTTTATGTTTATGCAAAAAATTAAGAATTAATACACTCTTCAGAACAGTATATCTTTGAGTTCTTTTTGCGAGTTAAAGATTCATGAACACCAACCCCACAGGCACTACATGTAAGAATGTCATTCCTTACTTTTTTAGTCACATTTCTTTTTAAGAATACCTTTCTAAGAGAGAACAGCAAGATTGCGCTAAGTAAAAGGATTAATAGAGGAACAATCAATACAATTGTTTTTATAATTACCATTTAAAAACTTACGGTTTAATTCGACCAAACTCTTCCCAAGACCATGAGTCTTCTAATACAGAATTGTTTGTTCCAACATAATTTAATTCACTAATTTTTTTTGTATCATTATAGAGGTCTGTATAGCCCAACGAATCATATGAGTCGAGTAATATCTTTAAAGCTCTAAGGTTCTGATTAGAACCAGGAATATTTTCTATTACATAGCTGGCTCTTCTTATTGCTGCAATATAGGCTTTCCTAGTCATATAGTAGTCTGCTGCTGCCAATTCATTTTTTGCAATCATATTCCTTAAATAGATACTTCTTTGTTTAGCATATGGACCGTATTGGCTCTCTGGAAATCTTGTAAGGAATTCAGCAAGTTCTGCAAAAGACTCTTTTGCTCCAGAAATGTCCCTATTTGATAGGTCAGTACCTGTGATTCGGACTAAAAAATTATTATCTCGTGTATAGCTTGATAGCCCTTTTAAAAAATATGCATAATCAATATTAGGGTGTCTCGGATGTAATCTTATAAATTTTTCAGCGGCTGAATGCGCGGCTTCTGGCTCCGAGTTCATAAGATGCGCATATATAAGCTCAACCTGAGCTTGCTCTGCATATTTACCAAAAGGGTACCTACTCTCTATAGTCTCTAAGGATTCTATTGCGCCCATATAATTCCCAGAAGACATTCTTCGTTGAGCTTGATCATAATAGATTTTTTCAGGCCTCTCGACCTCTTCTGAATCAGATTGGCAGCTAGACAAAAAGGCAATAGTTAATGGAAGAACCATTAAGACTTCAAATATTTTTCTATATTGTTTCATTATTTGCATATTTTACCTTTATTATTAGCATTAAAGCTTTAAAAGCTATATTTAGATTGAAATATTTTCAATAAGTTCAAATGCCAATATCAAAAATAGTAAACGAAGATCAAAATAACTCTCGCTTAGATAAAGTTGCTACAGAGATGTTTGAAAAATACTCAAGAACTCAGATTAAAAAATGGATTCTTGAAGGCCGAGTTCTCGTTAATCACGAGCTAGCAAAACCAAAAGATACAGTTTTCTATAAAGATGAAATAGAGGTGAATCCTATAGAAGAAAAAAAGGTTTCGTGGGACCCGCAAGATATAAGTTTTGATATTTTAGAAGAACGCGAAGATTTCATTATTGTCAATAAACCATGTGGGCTTGTGATGCATCCAGGATCAGGTTGTTTTGATGGGACCTTAGCAAACGCACTTTTATTTAAGTACCCTGAGTTACAAAATTTACCAAGAAGTGGCATTGTGCATAGGCTAGACAAAGATACCTCTGGGGTTGTAGTTATTGCAAGGAATGATGAATTTAGAAATTATTTTATTAATGAAATGCAAAATAGGGCTATTTCAAAAAATTATCTAGCAATTTGCTCTGGATCAACCTTGGGTAGCTTTGAAATAAATGAACCCATTGGAAGAGATAAAACAAATAGAACAAAGATGGCTATAAGAGAAGATGGCAAAGAAGCCATTACTTTTGTTAAATTAAAAGAAAAAATAAATGGGTACTCTTTACTTGATGTATCTATTAAGACTGGGAGAACTCATCAGATTCGAGTTCATCTTGCATCAAAGAAATTACCAATAATTGGTGATAGCACATATAACCCTAGAAAAATTATTTTAAAAGACACATCAAAAGAATTAGTGGAATATATTAGAAGCTTCCCAAGGCAAGCACTCCATGCCCATGTTATTTCTTTCAAAGCAAAAGATGGAGATAGTATGATTTCATTCCAAGCTCCACTTCCGCTTGATATGGAAGATTTAATCATAAACTTAAAAAAACTTTGAATTACTTGCTACTAAGACAATAAAATAATATAAACTTTGGTTTTATTTTAAATAATTTTAAGTTTTGAAGATTTCTGGCGCTGATATGTTGATGCAAGCACTCCATAAAGAGGGTGTCGAGCTTATTTTTGGATATCCTGGAGGGGCTGCGCTTCATGTTTATGATGCGCTCTTTAGACAGAATAAAATAGATCATATTTTAGTAAGACATGAGCAGGGAGCTACGCATGCTGCTGATGGGTATGCACGATCAACAGGCAAGCCAGGAGTGGTTTTAGTTACATCAGGACCGGGTGCAACCAATGCAGTAACAGGAATTGCAACTGCTTTTATGGACTCAATCCCAATGGTAGTTTTATCTTGTCAGGTTGCCACTCACTTAATAGGGACAGATGCATTTCAGGAAACTGATATGATTGGAATTTCTAGACCCATTGTAAAACATAGTTTTTCTGTAGAAGATCAAAAAGACATCCCTAAAATTATTAAAGAAGCCTTTCATATTGCTACTACTGGCAGACAAGGGCCTGTTGTAATTGATATACCAAAAGATATGACTGCGCCAGATCAACTGTTTGATTTTCTTTATCCCGAAGACGTAAATATAAGATCTTACAATCCTCCAATTGAGCCAAGCGATCATCAGGTTGAAAGAGCAGTTGAAGCAATACTAAGAGCACGAAAACCAGTTTTATATGCCGGTGGCGGAGCAATATCTAGCAATGCTTCAGAGGAGCTAATAGAGCTTAATAATTTTTTAAAGGCGCCAGTTACAAACACTCTTATGGGCCTAGGAGTTTATCCTGCTTCGGATAAATATTTTCTTGGAATGCTCGGAATGCATGGAACATATCAAGCTAATATGGCAATGCATAACTCAGATCTAATTATTGCAATTGGCGCAAGGTTTGATGACAGGATTACAAATACACCAAGTTTATTTGCACCTAATGCAAAAATAATTCATTTGGATATTGATCATTCTTCAGTTTCAAAAATTATTGAGGCAAACATTGCTTTGTTTGGTGAGGTTAAAAACTCTCTTAGAAAAATAATTGATCTTCTTAACAAGAATGCTTCTAAATATGATTATGAGGTATTAAACGATTGGCATAATCAAATAAGTGATTGGAAGAATCTCCATGGCCTAAATCACGATCTTTATTTAGATAAAACCGATAATAGTATGATTTTGCCACAGTCAGTCGTTCAACATGTTTATCAACAAACAAATGGAAAAGCATATGTAACTTCTGATGTTGGCCAGCATCAGATGTTTGCTGCTCAGTATTACCATTTTGATGAGCCTAGAAAATGGATAAATTCTGGAAGCATGGGAACGATGGGTTTTGGTTTGCCTGCAGCAATGGGTGTAAAGTTAGCTTACCCAAATGAAGAAGTTGTCTGCATTACTGGCGAAGGAAGTATACAGATGTGCATTCAAGAACTTTCTACATGCCTTCAATATAATTTGCCTATTAAGATAATTAACATAAATAATGAAGCTCTTGGAATGGTAAAGCAATGGCAAGATATGAATTATGGAGGAAGACACTCAGAAAGCACCTATCA
>CALJHI010000116.1 GCA_938075575.1 uncultured SAR86 cluster bacterium
CTATCAATCTAATCTATTCAACTTCTGTTGAAAAGCTTGAAAAGATTAGAAGTGATATTAAAAATCATATTTTAGAAAGTGATAATTTTGTTTCTAATCCTGATCTTGCTCCTGTTGTTAGGGTGGTTGAACTTGGTGCAAGCTCAATAGATGTTAAAATTGTTGCATACTCTGATCCAGTTGGTTTTGCTGACTTCAATCGTATCAAAGAGGAGCTGATTTTTAATATAATGGGTATTGTAGAAAAAAATGGTTCAGAATTTGCCTACCCTTCTACATCGCTTTATGTTGAAAGCATGCCTCAATAAAAAACTTTTATGAGCGATCAGTTTATTTTATCTCTTACCCTTGTTGGTCTTTTGATCTCATTTATATGGAGCAAACTTAGATATGATGCACTCACAATAGCTGCATTAATGCTTCTTATAGCTGTTGGAGTTATACCGCCCTCTGATGCTTTCCTTGGTTTTTCTCATCCAGCCGTGCTGACAGTTGCTTTGGTTTTGGTCATTAGCCAAGGTTTAAAAAATTCTGGTTTAACTGGACTTGTTGGAAAGCTAATTGGAACAAAAAAGTTTTCAGAATTACAGTTTTTAATTTTTTTACTTTTAATTGCTGCTTTCCTGTCATCGTTTATAAATAATATTGGCGCACTGGCAATACTTTTGCCTATAACTTTAAATGTTTGTCAAAAGATGGACTGGCATCCCTCAAGATTTCTCATGCCTCTAGCATTCGCATGTATTTTAGGAGGAATGAATACCACAATTGGAACTCCCCCAAATATTATCATCTCAGAATACAAGGCAACTATATCAAGCACTCCATTTAGTTTTTTTGATTTTTCATATGTAGGTCTTTCCATAACTTTAATTGGAATAATATTTATAACCTTTATAGGTAGAAATTTTATTTTGCTTAGAGATGATGCAAGTAATAATGCCTCATTAATTAATTTAAAAGGATACCTTTTCGAAGTTGTCGTAAACGACAATAGTAATTCCATTGGGATGACGCTTGCAGCATTTAAAAGACAGGCTGGAGAAGATGTTGATGTTATTGGGGTGGTTAATGAATCTGGTGCGGTTAGCAAAGTCAAAAACAATACTAGAGTAAGGGCAAATCAAATTTTAGTTATAAAAACTCCTCCAAATGACCTAGCAGCACTTTTGGAAACATTCGATTTTTCTATTCCTGAAGAACTCCATTTTTTTAAAGAAGATGATTTAGAAGAAATTGAAGTAATGATTACTCCTGGATCTAGGCTGATAGGAAGAAAGCATGATTTCTTTTACAAAATTGCATATGAAGAATTAAATCTTCTTGGGCTTTGGAGAAAAGGATCAAAGTATCGAACTAGGTTAACAAGAGAAACTTTCAGAGCTGGTGATGTTCTGTTATTGGGCGTAAAAGATCTTGAAGAAGAGGATGTTACAAATAAGATAAAGCATTTAGGGTTAATGCCATTAAGACAAAGAGAGCTTCAAACAATTCCGAGTAGAAGTAGGCTTTTAAAAGGTATGATTTTTTTTGGGATTTCAATATGCCTAGTAGCTTTTAATTATCTAACTACAGCAGCTGCATTCCTTTTATGCGTTCTTGCATTTTTACGAATAAAGATTATTGATGGTAATTTTTATAGAGATATTGATTGGCCAATAGTAATTATGTTGGCAGCAATGATCCCTATAGGAGGCGCTCTTCAGACAACCGGTCTTAGTGAAGTCATTTCTAATCAAATATCATTATATGCAATTAATATGAGCCAATTCTGGTTACTGTTACTAATTTTAGTTGTTACTATGGCGACAACAGATATTATTAATAATGCTGCTACTGCTGTAATTATGGCGCCAATCTCAGCAGGAATAGCAACTCAACTTGGTTATAATATTGAACCATTCCTTATGGTTGTTGCAGTGGGCGCAAGTTGTGCCTTTCTAACTCCAATTGGGCATCAATGCAATACAGTTATTATGGGACCTGGAAATTATAAATTCACTGACTACTGGAGACTTGGGTTGCCGCTAGACTTACTAATTGTGCTAGTTTCAATACCTATGATTTTATTTGTATGGACTTAGATAATAGATATAAAAGGACTAATAAACTGACTGGTAAGCCATTCGAACAAGGCTTTGTTGATGAAAACGGTCGAGTTTTTTATGCTTACCTAAGCAAGCATGGTAATGATGGGTATTATCTTGAGGAATGGAAAAAAGACATCCACTCATATAATTTAAAAAAAGAAAGATTAGCCTCTACTTAAATCTGCAATACCCTCAACTACTTTCTGATAGTTATTGTAAAACTCATTAGATTCTCCCTTTGAGTCTGTTGTAGGTGTTATCACATCAGTGCCGTTTTCAATTAAATTAAAATTCAAAAGAACTCTCGCGGTCTTTATAGCCTGGGTTACGCCTAACCATCTAAAGTATTGCAAGGGTCCCCATTTTTGCACATCACCATGATTATTCTGATCATACTTAGTCACTCTAGTAAAAATTACATCATTAGTTCTATCAACAAAAGTATATTGACCAAATTTTCCACTTGTATTAAATATTCTTCCCTCTTGATCAAATTTAGATACCCACCAATGCAATGAATAGTATCTCTTATGATTTGAAAATCTGTTTGGGGTCTCCCATACAACCTGGAAAGTTTCATCTATAAAGTCTTTAGGAATAATTTGCTTACCATTCCAATAACCATTTCTGCTAAAAAGCAGACCAATTCTTGAATAATCTCTTATAGACATATCAACGCAACAATAGGCCATTACATTTCCCGCCTCATCCTTCCATAACTTATAATCAGTAACACCAATCGGTTTTAGAATCCGTTCACCAAGCAGTATATCAGCCCTTTTACCAGTTGCTTTTAGTAAAATATCACCAATAATCATTGAGTTAACATTGTTATATTCGAATTTTTTGCCTGATGGTTTTTCAACACCAACACCTTTTGCATAGGATAAATGGTCTTTTTGAAAAAACATTTTTTCATGCTCATGGTCTGGAAACTCAAGACCACTAGACATATTTAACAAATCTCGAATTGTAATCAAGCCCCTTTCGTCATCGAAATAATCTAAATATTCTTTTACAGGATCGTCTAAAGATTTTATTTCTCCGCGATCAATTGAAACTCCGATTAAAGCAGCATAATAACTTTTTGCCATTGACCATGAGGTTCCATGAGACAAATAATCATATCCATCTGCATACTGCTCACCAATAATCTTTCCGTTTTTAATAAGAACAACACCTAATGTAGATTCATCTTCAAAAGATAGATCAATTAAATTCTTCACTTTAGATGGCTTAATGCCAAAATTTTCTGGAGATGCGGTGGACCAATCGCTGTCTGGGAAATATGTATTAGCATTAGCTAATAAGCTAAAAAAAATGATTAATGAGCACTTAAATAAATGTTTTATATTCATATATTCTTCCTAATGGTAAAAAAATATTAGTATGAAAATAATATCTCTAATTTATATCCCTCATCAATAATTTTTTTTGATCCGCCCAG
>CALJHI010000117.1 GCA_938075575.1 uncultured SAR86 cluster bacterium
TGATATTAAATCTGTATCAATTGACTCTAGAGAAATAGAAAAATCATCATTATTTATATGCATAGAAGGCAACAATTTTGATGGTAATGATTTTATAGATGATGCTTTTAGTAAAGGAGCAAATTTTGTTATATCAAATAGAAAAGATCTTGCTAAGAGAAATGATAGGGTTATATATGCAAAGAACAGTATTAAAGCTTTAAAAATAATTGCTAAAAATATTGTTAGCTCATATCAGGGAAATTCCATTGGCATCACTGGAAGCAATGGAAAAACAACCACAACAAAAATAATTTCCAAAATTTTATCTAGATCGTCTGGAACTATAAAAAATTTTAATAATGAGATAGGAATGCCATTGAGCATAATCTACGCTGATAAAGATTCTAAGAATCTTGTAATTGAAATGGGTGCATCAAAGATAGGTGACATTGAATACCTTAGCTCAATCCTAAAGCCTAATATTGGAATTATTACCAATATTGGTAATTCTCATCTAGAAAATCTTAAAAATCTTAATGGTGTTCTTAAAGTGAAGTCTGAGCTAATAAAGAATATTGCGAAGCATGGTTTCCTCATAGTACCCGGTCAAAATAAAGAGCATTTAGATTATTGGAAAGGGGTAAGAGATGACATAAATATAATTACATTTGGCTCTAACCCCAACAATGACTTTTACTCCAGTAATGAAGAAAACAATATAAATGGGATGGAATTCAATATTAATTCTTTATCTAACAATATCAATGTTGAAATTAAAACAGATCTAAAAGGCAGACATAATATCGATAATATACTAGTTGCATATATAGTTAATCATCTTACAAAGGAGGGCGATGATTCTTTTAAGAAGAAAATATCAAGAATAGATAAATTTACCTCTAGACAAATTCAGCTGGATTGGATCAACGGATCAGAGCTTATTGATGATACCTATAATGCGAATCCAGACTCTGTTAAAAAAAGCATTGATTTGCTCTGTGAAGATGGAAAAAGAAAATTATTGATATTAGGTGATATGCTTGAATTGGGTCCAAAGAGTAAACAATTTCACCAAGAAATTGGCAGATATGCCTTTGAAAAAGGGGTAGATCTTATTTTAGGTTTTGGAAAAGACTCTAAGCATTCAGTAGAAGTTTTTAAAGATAATGGATTTTTCTTTGAATCTGAAGAAGATTTAAAAATTTTTATTAAGAACAATGTAAAATCAAATGATATAGTTCTGATAAAAGGGTCTAGAGGTATGAAAATGGAAAAATTTATTAATGTTTGAATATCTTGGATCTATTCTTGTTGATGTTGACCCTGGGTTCGATGTACTAAGATATTTAACGGTTAGAACTTTGGGAGGAACTGTAACAGCATTGCTCATTACAATTCTTCTTGGCCCATTATTCATAAAAAAACTTAAATCAATGCAGTTTGAGCAATATGTAAGAACTGATGGCCCAGAATCCCATTATAAAAAAACAGGGACTCCGACTATGGGAGGAGTTCTAATAATTTCATCTCTTCTAATATCTACATTGCTCTGGGCAGACTTGAGCAACAGATACATCTGGGTGGTTTTAATAACCACTATATTATTTGCATCTATTGGTTTTTTAGATGACTTCTTAAAAATAAAAAATAAAAGCTCAGACGGTTTGACATCAAAACAAAAAATTTTGATGCAGCTCTTTTTTTCATTATCAATAATTTCATATTTATATTTTTCTTATCAAGAGATTGCAGAAATATCATTTATTGTTCCTTTTTTTAAGAATTTTATAATTCCCATGAGCCCGTTATTATTTATTTTTATAGGTTCATTTGTGCTAATTGGATCTTCAAATGCTGTTAATTTGACAGATGGGTTAGATGGTTTGGCTATTCTGCCATCTGTTCTGATAGCGGGAGCTTTAGGTTTGATAGCTTACAGTATGGGAAATCAGATAATAGCAGATTATTTATACTTACCTCATCTTAAGCTCTCAGGTGAATTGATAGTTTTTTGTGGTGCCTTAATTGGTTCAGGTATAGGCTTTCTGTGGTACAACACTTATCCAGCTCAGGTATTTATGGGTGATGTAGGCTCTTTAACTCTTGGAGCAATCTTAGGAATAATGGCTGTCTTGCTACGGCATGAGTTAGTTTTTGCAATCATGGCAGGTGTATTTGTTATAGAGACTTTAAGTGTTGCAATTCAAGTTATTTCTTTTAAAACTCGAGGCAAGAGAGTTTTTTTAATGGCCCCAATACATCATCATTTTGAATTAAAAGGATGGCCAGAGCCCAAAATTATAGTTAGATTTTGGATAATTACTCTTATTTTAATTTTAATTGCTCTAGCAACTTTAAAACTCAGGTAGTCACAAGAATGAGATCCTTGATTTATGGTTATGGCATTACCGGTAAATCATTTGAAAGATATCTTATTAATAATGGGAAACTTGAATATGATATTTTTGATCAAAATATCCCAAAGTTTAATAAAAGATATGATTTATCAAGCTACGATCAGATTCTTTGTAGCCCAGGAATAAGCCCAGAAAAATTTTATACACTTAATAACTTATATAATGTTAAAACAGACGTTGATATTTTTTTTAATGAAGATAAATCAAAAAAAATAGGAATAACTGGAACAAATGGAAAAAGTACAACTTGTTTTCATTTATCTCAATTATTAAATCAAGATTATGAAGTAAATCTAGTTGGAAACATTGGGTCGCCTGTTCTAGATGTTATTAATAACGGAAAAGAATACTCAATAATCGAGCTTTCAAGCTTTCAGCTTCACAAGATGAAAGAAAATAAACTAGATTTTGGTGTTCTGATTAACATACAGCCAGACCATCTTGATTATCATAAAAATTTTGAAGACTACAAGTTAGCTAAGGAAAAGATATTGCTTGCAAAACAAGTAACTAAAATTTCTGATCCATATCATCTATATAAATGGATTTCAGGAAAAAATAGCAAAAGCATTAAATTAAGAAATTTACCATATAGGTATGAATTCATTTCAAGCACTGTTATAAATGATTCAAAATCTACCAATAGCTCCTCACTTTTATATGCTATTGAAAAAGCAAATGACCTGTTTGATCAAGATGATTATTATCTAATTTGTTGTGGGGACCCAAAAAAAGAAAATTATCCTGAAGTGAATATCTCTGGTCCAGTTGAAATATTAATATATGGCAAACATCACAAAGAAATCAACAGCTGTTTAAAACATAAGAATAAAAAGATATTTAATGATATAAAATCTTTGTATAAATACCTTGAAGCAAATGCAATTAAATCAAATATATTATTTTCTCCAGGTTTTCCTAGTGGGTTAGATTATAGAAATTTTGAGGAAAGGGGGAATGATTTTAATAAATCCTTTCTTAATTTATCTCAATGAATGAAATAACCAAGAATAATTTACTAATCATAGTGCCATTTTCAATTCTTATAATGATTGGTATTACTATGATCTCTTCAGCAAGCATTTATATAGCAGAAGACACTACCAACAATCCATTCTATTTTATATCCCGTCAGCTTTTTTTTGTAGCAATAGGCCTTATAGCGATGATTATTTTTTTAATTCTTCCTTCAGATCTATTATTAAAAATGGATTGGCTTTTAATTCTAATAAGCATATTGCTACTAATAATGCTTTTCTTTCCTAATATTGGGACCTCTGTTAATGGAAGTATTAGGTGGATAAGGATTGGCCCAATCGGAATTCAACCCTCTGAGATTTGTAAGTTTAGTATAATTATATATATTTCAGGATATTGTTATAGGAGAGCTTCTGAGCTTCACTCTCTCAGAAATTTTTTAAAGCCTCTTGTTTTATTATCTGTAATTTCATTACTTATACTCTCTCAACCCGACCTTGGCTCTACTGCAATTATATGTCTTGTTGTTGTGGCAATACTTTTTTATGCTGGCATATCTTTTTTTCAGTTCTCTCTTCTATCATTGATAGTTTTTTTAATAGGAGTAGCAGCAATATCATCTTCTCCAATGAGAATTGCAAGAATGATGGCTTATATAGATCCATTTGATTCAGAGGTGGTTCTCGGAAGCGGCTACCAACTTGCAAATTCTTTAATAAGCATTGGCCAAGGGGGATGGATGGGTCTTGGTTTAGGCAATAGCTTCCAGAAGAATTTTTTTCTACCAGAGGCTCATACAGATTTTATTTTTGCAATATTGGTTGAAGAACTTGGAGTGCTGGGAGGCATTTTCCTAATATTATCTTATTTGATGCTTTTTATTGGGATTCTTTACGTAGCATTATCATGTATGAAAATAGATAGGATATTTCAAGGACTTGTATGTTTTGGAACTATGATATTATTTGCCTCACAGTCATTATTTAATATTTCAGTTAATATTGGATTGTTGCCAACTAAAGGCCTAACACTTCCCTTTATAAGCTATGGGGGCACAAGCATAATTATTATGATGTCGCTGGTAGCAATTGTTCTGAGAATTAATAATGAAAATAAATTACTTTAGATTTATATGAATATAATTATTTCAGCTGCAAAAACAGGCGGTCATGTTTACCCTGCAATTGAGGTGGGTCAAGAATTAAAATCTCGAGGATGTAAAATATTTTTTATTGGAACAGGCTCTCAAATTGAATTGAATGCTCTTAAAGATTCAGGATTTGAATTTATTGCACTGAACATAGATGGATTTAGAGGGAAATCGATATTTTCAAAAGCAGCCTCAATAAAAAATACATTCATTAGCATCTTTAAAATAATCAGGATAATAAAAAAAAATGATATAAAAGGCATTATTGGTTTTGGCGGGTTTATAACAGTCCCAGTAGGTCTAGCGGGATATCTAATGCGTATAAAAGTCTTCACTCATGAACAAAACTCAGTAATGGGTTCTGCTAACAAGCTCCTATCCAAATTTGCGTTTATAAATTTTTTAGGATTACCCACAAACGATGATGTTAAGAACAGCATCGAATCTGGCAATCCAATAAGACCATCATTTCAAAAAAATAAGGAAGTTTTGCAATCTAATGACGAGGATATCGTTAAGATATATATCACAGGTGGCAGTCAAGGCTCCAGTTATATCAATGAGACACTACCATTATGTTTAAGTGAATTTAAGAATAAAATAAAAATTAAACATCAATGCGGCAAAGGCAATGTTAAAGAAGTTGAAGGCTTATATTCTAAAACCTCCTTAAATTATCATGTTGCAGAATTCTATAAAGATCCAAGTCATGAGATTGATTGGGCAGATTTTGTTATTTCTAGATCTGGAGCATTAACAATTTCAGAAGTGTCATCATCATCAAAAGGATCTTTAATGATCCCTTTACCGATCTCCATTGATAATCATCAACTCATAAATGCTCAACACATAACTAATATAAATATGGGATGTATCCATAATGAAAGTGATGGCCCTGAAAGCCTTAAAAAAATTCTAAGAGAAATTATAGATAAAAAAATATATATAGAATGGCAGGAAAATAAAAACTCCCAACACATTAATGCGAGCAAAGTAATCTCAAGAAATATCTTAAAAGAATATGAAACCATTTAAAAAAATAAAAAAGATACATTTTGTTGGAATCGGCGGGGCTGGAATGATTGGCATTGCAAGAGTACTCCTTCAAAAAGGTTATATTGTTTCTGGATCTGACTTGTCAATATCAAAAGATTTACAAAAGTTAAAGAAAGAGGGTGCTAAGGTCTCCAAAGGCCATCACAAATCAAATGTAGAGAATAAAGACCTCATAGTGCTCTCATCTGCAATAAATAAAAATAACCCTGAGCTTTTGCATGCAAAAAAACTAGGAATAACAATTATTCCAAGAGCTGAGATGCTCGGAAGCATCATGCGAGATTATGACAGCATTGCAATTGCTGGTAGTCATGGCAAAACAACAACAACTAGTATGCTTGCTAGAATTTTTACCGAAGCTGGTCTAAGCCCAACATATGTTATTGGAGGCAAAGTACTTAGTTCAGATAATAATTCTGATTTAGGAAGTGGAGATTATCTCATAGCCGAGGCTGATGAAAGTGATGGATCTTTTATTCACCTTCACCCTAATGCAGCAATATTAACAAATATTGATGACGACCATTTAGTTCATTATGACAATAAATTTGAGAATCTCTTAGATTCATTTGTTACATTCCTGGAAAATGTTCCTTTTTTTGGATACATAATTATTAATAATGATGATAAAAATATAAGAAAAATATCTAGAAGAATTTCAAGAAAACAAATAAGTTTTGGCTTTTCAAAATCATCAGATTTCCAAATTGAGGAGAATAATTATATAAAAGGCTTTCAAAATTTTAAGATAATTAATAAAAGTCAAGATACAAACTATAACTTTAAGATTCCTACGCCAGGTAGGCATAATATTTATAATGCTGTTGCAGCTGCCGTAATGAGCATTGAGGAAGGAATACCAATAGGTAAAATTAAGAAAGGATTGTCTAGTTTTTCAGGAGTTGGAAGAAGGTATGAAAAACATAATCTTTTAATAAATGGCAAAAAGAAACTTCTAATTGATGATTATGGCCATCATCCTGTAGAAGTTTTGTCTAACTTAAAGGCTGTGAAACAAGAATTCCCTTTAAAAAAAAGTTGCATGATTTTTCAACCACATAGATTTTCAAGAACTGCCCAGCTATATGATCAATTTTTAGATGTATTAAATAAAACTTCAGCACTCTTAATGCTAAATATATACCCTGCTAGTGAAAAACCTATCAAGGGGATAAATTCATCATCCATGATCCAATCTTTAAAGCAAAAAGGCCATAAAGATTGCTACCTAATAAAAAATAATAATGATGTACTAAAATTTATTGAAGAGAACCATAAAAATTTTGACATATTTGTTACTCAAGGGGCTGGAAGTGTATCCGGAGTATGTGAGCTTATTAAGGAAAGATGGAAAATATAAAAAATGTAGCTGTTTTATATGGAGGCAGCTCAGCAGAAAGAGAGGTTTCACTTAAGAGCGGAAGAGGAGTAGCTAAGGGGTTGTCTGATCTTGGTATCAAATCGACTCTTTTTGATTTTTCGAACCTTAATAATTTTTCTCAATTGCAAGACTTTGATATTTCTTTTATAGCACTTCATGGTCATGAGGGAGAAGGCGGATTGCTTCAAAAAACATTAGATAGTAAAAATATAAAATATACCGGGTCTGATGAAGTGGCATGCTCAAAAACTTGGAATAAACGAATATGCAAAGAATTGCTTTTTAAAGAAAATATAAATACACCCAAATGGGTATCTATAGATAATCTTAAGAATTACATCGACTCAAATTCTATAGAGCAGTCATATCAAACTTTAGTTAAAAAATTGGGCAAGAGCATGTTTTTAAAACCTTCTGAGGATGGCTCAAGTATAGATATTTTTAAAATTGACAGTTTTGGCTCTTTCAAAGAAGCAATTTTAAATTGCTCAAATATTAATCGAGAGTTTATTCTTGAAGAGTCTATAAATGGAAGAGAAATAACCGTTGGAATCATCAAAGATAAGTGCTTACCAGCTATTGAAATACAAACTAAAAATGTTTTTTATAATTATGAAGCAAAATATCTCTCAGATGAAACCAATTTAAAAGAAGCAGATATTTCTAATGCTCAAAAAAAGAAAATACAAAAGATGGCATTAAGTGCTTTCAATACATTAGGTTGCAAAGGGTGGGCTAGAGTAGATTTCATGCAAGACATTGATGGGGAGTTTTATATTATTGAGATAAATACTGCTCCTGGAATGACCTCCCATAGCCTAATACCTATGGCTGCAAGTTTTTTAGGAATTTCATACCCTCAAGTTATCAAGGATATAATAAATGCCTCAATATAGATTAGTGATCACTGCATTGCTTTGCATGAACCTTTCAAGCTTTGAGATTAAAATTAGTTTTGAAGATCCTATTCGATATGAGTCTCAATTAAAATTTATTGAAGATTTAAAAAACATTGACTCAAGATCTTCTATTAAAAAACTTATATCTTCCCAAGACTGGATAGAAAGTCATAGTCTTCAGTTTAGACCATTTACAAAAAAACTTAATTTACATATTCATTCAAAGGAGCCAATATTTACTTTGAATAAAAAATATTATGTTGATTCTGAGCTTAATACATTCAAATATTCAGGAAATGATAAGAGTTTGATAGAAGTTAATGGCGAAATTTTTCAACTTGAGGATGTTGTTGTTTTAATTAAATATATAAAAAAATTAAATACAGATAACTTTAATCATATAAATTCAATAAATTATAGCCACGTATCTGGATGGTTGATTGATCTAAACAAAACACAAGTCAGGCTTGGAAAAAATTTAAATGAAGAAAAATTAAAACTATTTAAAGAAACCTTAGATTATTTGAATAATAATAATAAAATACCTAGTATGATAGATTTAAGATATAAAGAAGGAGTTGCTATAAAGCATGGGTAATAATTCTAAGAATTCTAATATTGTTGTTGGTCTAGACATTGGCACCTCTAAAGTTGTTTGTATTGTTGGAAGAAAGAATGATGCAAATAAGTTAGAGGTTATTTCACTAGGGTCGTATCCTTCAAGCGGATTAAAAAAAGGAGTAGTTGTTAATATTGAGGCAACAACTGATGCCATTAATAAGGCTGTTGAGCAAGCACAATCAATAATTGAAGATAAGATTAAATCGATTTATGTTGGTGTTGCGGGCAGTCATATTAGAAGTATCAACTCTCAAGGAATTGTTGGGATAAAAGACAAAGAAGTCAAACCTTTTGATATTGAGAAAGTTATTGACTCTGCATCATCTGTTTCCATACCTTCTGATCAAGAAGTTCTCCATGTTTTACCTCAAGAATATGTTATTGATGATCAAGACGGAATCAAAGAACCCCTCGGAATGTCTGGGGTCAGGCTTGAAGCCAGAGTCCATTTAGTTACATGCTCAAATAGCGCTTTAAGAAACATTGAAAAATGTGTAAAAAATTGTGGCTTGACAGTCGATGGGTTTGTATTAGAGCAACTAGCAAGCTCTTATTCCATTCTATCTGACGATGAAAAAGATCTTGGAGTTTGCTTGGTTGATATCGGCGGTGGAACTACCGATATTGCTATTTTTAATTCTGGTTCAATAGTTCATACGGGAGTTATCCCTATTGCAGGCGACCAAGTAACAAGTGATATTGCTCAGGCACTGCGAACACCTACACCCCAAGCTGAAGAGATTAAGCAAAAGCACGGATGTTCTGTTGCAGAATTTACAACAGATGAAGAAAGTATAGAAGTCCCTGGTGTTGGGGGAAGGCCACCCAGAGAATTATCAAGAAGATCTCTTGCAGATATAATAGAACCGCGTTACGTGGAGCTATTTGAATTAATAAAAGCTGAGATTACAAGAAATGGATTTGAAGATAAGATCCCAGCAGGAATTGTTTTTACTGGCGGAACTTCAAAGATTGAAGGGGTGGTTGAGCTAGCTGAATCAATTTTTCAGACCAGTGTCAGGCTTGGCATTCCGACAAACTTTATCGGAATGGAAAAAATTCTTCAAAACCCAATATACTCAACCTCTATTGGCTTGGTTGAGCATGGTCATAATCAATTGACTTCTGATTTAGTTGCCGAAAGTAACCAAACTTTATGGTCTAGGCTTTTAAAAATAGTTAAAAGCGAGTATTGATTGTAAAAATTAATTCTATTAGAATGCACCATCCTTGGTTTTTATCATTAAGGTAAAAATCTTTAACCATAGGGAAATATATGAAAAAATACGAAGCAGTCTTAATACTTAACCCAAATCTTTCTTCTAAAGTTGAAGAGTTCAAAGCTGAATTTAATCAACTGCTTACTGATAACTCCTTTAAGGCTTCAAAATTAGAAGATATTGGAAGACGTCAACTTGCTTACTCTATTAATAATCACAATAAAGGTCATTATTTACTAATGAACTTAGAAGGCGATCCTAGCAAACTTATTGAGATTGAGACCAAGATTAAGTACAACGAGTCAATAATTAGGCACATCATTTTGGCAGTCAAAGATCATTCCAGTGAAGAATCTATTCTTATGGCAGAATCCAAAAATAAAAAATCTGAAGTAACAGAAATAAAAAAAGAAGTTGTTAAAACCAGCCCTAAAGAGGAGAAAGGCAATGAGTAAATATGAATTACCAAAATCTTTTGATTATAAAAATACAGATTTATTAAAACAGTTCATTACTGAAACTGGAAAAATTATGCCTGCCAGAGTTACCGGTGTGACCGCATCAAATCAAAGAAAGATAACTAAATCAATTAAGATAGCTAGATTCCTAGCACTCTTGCCATATACAGACATGCATCAATAAGAGGCTATTATGAAAATTATACTTTTAGATAAAATTCAAAGACTAGGTGAAATAGGCGATATCGTTGAAGTTAATTCAGGCTACGCTAGAAATTTTTTAATACCTCAAAAGAAAGCTGCATTTGCAAGTGATAAAAACATTGAAGAAGTTGAGTCAAGAAAAGAAGAGCTTGCGGCAGCATCAGCAGACCAGCTAACACAAGCACAAGCAAGATCTGAGGCTATAGAAGGATCTTCATGTGAAATTCTTGTTCCAGTAACAGAAGAAGGCGCATTATATGGCTCTGTAGGTACTAGAGAAATTTCAGAGGCATTTATTGAAGTTGGTATTGAAATAGATAAAAGCGAAGTTCAGCTTCCTGATGGCCCTATCAAAGAACAAGGTGAGCATAATATTGTTATCAGTGTTCATTCTGAGGTATCAGCTAACGTAGTTGTAAAAGTATCTGCAGAATAGTTGTTTATTTTAAAATATGATGTAAAAATCATATTCTTATGTCAGATATTTCAATAGATCAAAATAATCAAGCAAGAGAGGCTGAAAGAGCAGTCTTAGGTGGGCTAATGCTTGAAACTCATAGATTCGATACCGTTATTCAGGTAATCACCGAAGTTGACTTTCAGGGTAAAGATCATCAGATAATTTTTGAATCGATGGCAGAGCTTGTTAATGAAAACAAGCCACTTGATCCATTAACTGTTTCAGAAAAATTAGATAATAGTAATAATCTCAATAGAGTTGGTGGCAAGAATTATCTTATAGAGTTAGCAACATCTACTCCGTCTGCCGCCAATCTTGAGGCGTATGCTGAAATAATAAGACAAAGATCAATTTCAAGAAAGTTAATGCAAGCTAATTCAGAAATCACTGATTTAATTAACAATCCTCAAGGTCAAAATGGAGAAGAATTATTAGATCATGCTGAGAGACTAATATTTTCATTAAATGACGAAACAAGTCAAAATGATACATCTCTGCAATCAATGAAGGAGCTTATTCCTTCAACAATGGACAGATTGCATGAGCTTTCAAATAAAAAAGGCGGGCTAATAGGCTCCTCAACAGGGTTTAAAGATTTAGATAAGAAGTTACAAGGAATCCAAAAAGGAGATCTAATCATAGTTGCTGGGAGACCCAGTATGGGTAAGACATCTTTGGCAATGAATATTGCTGAGAATGTCCTAACTAATGATGATTCTGACGAAGCAGTTTTAATTTTTAGTTTGGAGATGCCAGGAGAGTCATTAACAACCAGGATGCTTTCAGGAATGAGCAAGCTTGATCAGCAAAATGTTAGATCAGGTATGCTAAGAGATGATCAGTTAAAAATCTTGTTAGAGGAGGGAGAGCGTTTAAAAAACTTACCTCTATGGATCGATGATAGTTCTCTTTTAACTCCTATGGAATTAAGAGCAAAGGCAAGAAGGCTAGCTCGATCTGAGGGTGGATTATCTTTAATAGTTGTTGATTATCTTCAGTTAATGCAACTTCCAAGTTCTGCAGAGAATCGTGTTAATCAAATATCAGAAATCTCGAGAGCTCTTAAATCACTTGCCAAAGAACTTGATGTTCCAGTAATTGCATTATCACAGCTTAACAGGGCGGTAGAACAAAGACCCAACAAGAGACCAATTATGGCAGATCTTAGGGATTCCGGAGCCATAGAACAGGATGCTGACGTAATCTTATTTATATATAGAGATGAGGTTTATAATGAAGATTCAGAACAGGGCAACAAAGCTGAAATTATAATCGGAAAACAAAGAAATGGGCCAATTGGAACAGTTCATTTAACTTTCTTAAAAGAATACACAAGATTTGAAAACTTCTCTAATGATGGTTTTTATGATTCATTTGAATGACATCGCTTAAATCAGAATTAATAATAGATCCATTAATAGTCCAAAATAATATAATTCATATTAAAGATATGATGCCGCCTAGTAGTAAATTTATGGCAGTGATCAAGTCAGATGCTTATGGCCATATTTTGGAAAACTTGTTACCCAATGTAGATAATTTTGTAGATGGATATGGAACCGTTAGAATAGAAGAAGCTATAAGGATTAGAAGCAAGTCTAATAAAAAAATATTACTCATGACTGGAATTTATTCTGAGAAAGACCTTAAAGTTGCTCGTGAAAATAATTTAGATCTAGTTGTCCATAATACAAATCAGTTCAAGCTTTTGTTAAATAATGATTATTATAAAAACCTTTGGTTTAAAGTTAATACTGGTATGAATCGCCTTGGTTTTGAGGAAGATGAATTTATTGATATCTATAAAAAGCATTTAAAAGATAAAGAAATAGTCCTGATGTCTCATATGGCAGCCTCGAATGACAAGAAAAAAGTAAGTAATTTAGAACAATTATCTAGGTTTAAAAACCTTGCAACTCAACTTGAAGGAAGGTTTGAAAAAAGTATTGCAAACACTGGATGTATTTTTAACTACCCTGATCATTGCTACGATTGGGTTAGATGTGGCATAGGTATTTTTGGCGGATATGCTGGATCTTCAAAGTTAAGAACAGCAATGACCTTAAAGTCTCCGATTGTTAATATAAGATCAATTAAAAAAGGCCAATCCGTAGGGTATGACGGACGAGCAACTGCTCAAAATGATATGAAAATTGCCACTGTATATATTGGATATGCTGATGGTTTAGCTCAAAACATTAAGGATGGAACTGTTGTAAGCGTTAATGGAAAAGAGGCCAAAATCTTTGGAAAAATTAGTATGGATCTAACAACTATTGATATTACAAATCATGAAGATTGTAATGTTGGAGATTTTTGTGAGATTTTTTCTCCTAGATCAAGCATAAACAATATTGCAATCAATAATGATCTTATCTCTTATGATTTAATGATCAGAATAAAATCAAGAGTAGAAAAAAAATATATT
>CALJHI010000118.1 GCA_938075575.1 uncultured SAR86 cluster bacterium
ATAAAAGCCATAATAAAAGTTCAGGTAAATTAGGATTGCTGTTATAGCCAAAAAACCCTTTTAAGAAAACTCCAATATTTCCTTTGTCATGAAAAAGATGAACATATTTTTGCTTAGTTTCATCAAAAGTATACATATAGCTATTATCTGAAGCTTCTAAAGCGGCCTTTGGCTCTAAAATATTCCATGGTCTATATATTTCTTCAGATTTAAAATCTTCAATAACCTCAGATTTAACAATATATTCTTCAACCTCATGCGTTCCATAAGCAATCATTCCTGATGCAAGAAAAACTAATAAAAGAGTTGAATATTTAAAAATATTTCTAATATCTACTTTTCTACCCTGGATAACAATTAGATATCCTATTAGGGTTGCGAGCAAGGCCCCGAGAAGAAATCCAATATAAGAGAACTTGCCTGTTACAGAGAAACTAGAGATGAGGAACACAGCTGTTTCGAAGCCCTCTCTAAGAATTGCAAAAAAGACTACGAAAAAAACTCCCCATGAAGAGATTTTAATTGCTTCTAGTGTGCTAGATTCAAGTTCATTTTTATTTGAAACATTCTTAGAAAGCCAAAAAATTACATACCATATAAGAAAAGCTGTAAGGTATAGAAATATTCCTTCAAACAAAGCTTTCATAGAATCGTTACCGAGCGAATTCTTGGCCATAATTACTAAGTAACCTACCGCAATACTAGCTAAAATTGCTGCGCCAACACCTAGCCATAATTTTTTGAAATGACTTTTTAAATCAGATTTTTCTAAAAGAAGATAGATAATACCCACAACCAATGATGCCTCTAAAACTTCTCTAAAAACAATAATAAATTCACTCATATTTCTTTCTATTAGTTAATATATTTAAATGTAAATGAATCTCATTTACAAATCAATAACTCATCATTTTATTTAAAGATTTTAAAAAAACTTGAATTAAACTAAGTTAATTATATAAACAAATATGAGATAATTTGTCTGTGAAAAAAATAGCTATTATTGGTGCCGGAATTGCTGGAATAACTACGGCATATTCCCTTGCAAAGAGAGGTTATCCTGTAACAGTTATAGATTCTAGAAGGTACCCTGCCATGGCAACTAGCTATGCAAATGGTGGTCAGCTGAGTGCAAGCAATGCAGAAACATGGAATACGCGTAAAAACATAATTAGTGGCATTAAGTGGATGTTTAAAGCAGATGCTCCTCTTCTTTTTAACCCGACACCAAATGTACAGAAATATAAATGGATGCTTGGATTTTTAGCAGAGACCTTAAGAGGAACTCATAAAGACAATACCCTACATACAATTGAATTAGCGAAAAGAGCTAGGGATATATATTTTAAAATTGCTGATGAAGAAAATATCGAATTTAGCCTTTTGAAAAAGGGTATTTTACGATTTTATGATTCAAAAAAAGAATTCGGTGAGGATGTTGCAAAGAAATCCTGGATTGAGCAGCCTGGCATGGAGTGGGATGTTTTAACTCCAGATGAGGTTGTTTCACTAGAGCCGGCTCTACGAACTGCAAATGCTAAAAATAAAATAGTGGGTGGTGTTTATACAAAGTCAGATGCTAGTGGAGATATCCATAGGTTCTGTATGAATTTAGAAAAAGTTTTAGAAAGTAAATATGGAGTAGAGATATTAACTAATACCTCAGTGAATGATATATCGCTAGAAAAAGAAAAAATTATTCTTAAGTGTGGTGAAGCTAATAATTTTGAAAACAAAGAATTTGATAATGTTGTGATATGTGCTGGAGTAAATACTCAAGAATTTGCCAATAAACTTGGCGATGCAATGAATGTCTATCCTGTGAAAGGGTATAGTGTGACTATAGATCTTAAAGATGATGAGTCAAAGCTTGGTGCCCCAATGGTCTCATTAATTGATCAGCCGGTAAAAATAGTAGCTTCTAGGCTTGATGATAAATTCAGGGTTGCTGGAACTGCTGAGCTAGCTGGTATTAATACTGATATTAGGCAAGATAGGATTAGACCTTTGCTGAAATGGGTTAAAGAATTTTTTCCAGAAGTAAGCACTGAAACCTATACACCATGGGCTGGCTTAAGGCCTATGACTTCAAATATGATGCCGCTAACTCATGAAAGCAAAATGCCTGGGGTTTTCTATCATACTGGGCATGGACATTTGGGTTGGACGCTAAGCGCTGCAACAGCTGAAATTGTTGCTGAAAAAATACTTTCTAAAGGCTAGGGCAAATCTATAATTTTCCAAGAATTCCTTAAACATTCTTCTCTTAATTTTTTATCTGGATTGACTGCCACTGGGTTACTTACAGCAGACAGCAGAGGCAAATCATTATATGAATCAGAATAAAATGTAGTATTCTCAAAGTTATTAATATTGTTTTGAGATGCCCATTCTCGAACCTTAACAAGCTTCCCTTCTCCCAGAGCCGGGATTCCTAAAGGTTTACCAGTATATAGACCATCATGCATCTCTACCTCACTGGCAATAATATTTTTAAAGCCAAGCCTCTTCCCGATAGGCTCTACAATTACTATGTTGGTGGCAGATGCAAGTAGCATAGTATCATTATCATGAGTATGATTATGCAAAAGCCTTAATGCATAAACATTTATCATAGGCTCAATAATATTTTTTAAAAACTTTGCTAGAAGTGGCTTAATTTCATTTGGGCGCTTGCCTTTTACAGTAGAAAGTGCAAACTCGGCCCACTCTTCAAAATCAAGATTTCCTTCATAGTACTTATCATAGAAGTACTTATTCTTCTGCTCATATTCTTCTTTGTTAACAAGACCCTCATCTATTAAAAAATTAATCCATGAATAGTCAGAATCTCCATTAAGAATGGTATTATCAAGGTCAAAGATAGTTAATTTCATGCGCTCCATTAATGAACGAAAGTAATGCTTATAGGTTAAACGTAGGGCTAATCATTGTAAATGATTTTGGTAAAGTCTTACTGTGCAGAAGACAAAATAGCAATCGATGGCAATTCCCTCAAGGCGGCATTGATGGAAAAGAGAAACCTGTAAATGCAGCAAAAAGAGAAATGTTTGAAGAGGTTGGTATAAAGCCTAAATCTGTGAAGCTCATTGGGAAAACAACTAATTGGGTAGAATATAAGGTGCCTAGAGAAAAAATAAAATTACATTTTAAAAAAAAGGGGATAATCGGCCAGAGACAAAAATGGTTTATGTTTAAGTTAAAGGAAGATGTAGATATCTCATTTGATAATGATCCAGATAATGAATTTGATAGTTATTCTTGGGTTTCTTATTGGCACCCTCTCTCTAAAATAGTTTCATTTAAAAGACATGTATACCAAAGGGTCTTACATGAACTACTCCACAACTATAATAATGAGTTTTTAAATGATAATTGAAGCTATTGGATACTTGCTAGCAGGTTCATTCGCGGGGATTCTCGCTGGAACATTCGGAGTTGGAGGGGGAATTATTATTGTTCCTGTTCTAGTGCTTATTTTTGGTTTAATAGGGTTTGATAATCATTACATAGTTCATCTAGCGATTGGTACATCTTTAGCTTCAATTTTTTTTACAGGCATATCATCCACAAGGTCACATTTCTTAAAAGGTGGTATCAACTTTCAAGCCTTTTATCCAGTAGCTTTTGGTATATCTATTGGTTCGATAGTTGGCGTTCTGATAGCAAACAATTTAAGTGCTGACGTGTTGAAATATATCATAGGTATATTTGCACTATTCATTGCAGCTCAAATGCACCTAGTAAAAGAAAATGATAAGACCTTTAGGCCCTCAAAAGGGCTATCATTTGCTGTTGGATCTGGTGTAGGAAGTATTTCAACTATTCTTGGTATTGGAGGCGGTAGTTTCACTGTGCCTTTCTTTAGGTATTCAGGATTAGATATGAAAATATGTGTTGGTACTGGAGCAGCGTGCGGAATTCCAATTGCTCTATTTGGGTCCTTAACCTTTGCTATTCTAGGTTTAGAAAATTCTGATTTGCCAAATTACAGCATTGGATATATTTATCTCCCTGCTCTCATTGGAATATCAGCGTCAAGTATTTTTACTGCTTCAATTGGAGCTACCATTGCTCATTCAATATCAGATAAAATGTTAAGTATGCTATTTTCATTGATGATGATTACCATATCTATGTATATGTTATTTGCGAGCTAACCTATGATTATTGAATTGTCTAATTTCTTTAACAACCCAAGTATAGTAGAGCTTGGGCCTCTAAAGATTCAATATTATGCAGCTACATGGCTCTTTTCTGCAGTATTTATTTATTTATTTCTAAGAAGCCATAAAATTATTAAAGACTTTGGATTTTCATATGAAAAGGTTAGTGATCTAGTATTTACCTATGGCCTTTTCTTTGGCGCATTTGTAGGTGGAAGAACTGGTTACATGCTTTTTTATGGAACTGACCAACTTCTTTCCAACCCTTTGTCAATATTCTTTGTTTGGCAGGGAGGTATGAGCTTCCATGGCGGTTTGCTGGGTGTGGCGATTAGTTTCTATGTTTTTTCTAGAAAAAATAATGTTGATTTTTTAAAACTATGTGATGCTCTTACGCTATCAATGCCCATAGGTCTGGGTTTAGTTAGGCTTGGTAATTTCCTTAATGGCGAACTTTATGGAAGACCAACTGATGGAAGTTGGGGTTTTATTTTCCCTACAGATTATTTAGGAATTGCAAGACATCCCTCTCAACTGTATGAAAGTTTTGGAGAGGGATTATTACTTTTCATTATTTTGAAGTTTATTTACTCACGTAATAGTGAAAAAGGTATAGTTTGCTCATCATTTCTTATCTTTTATGGATTGATACGATTTATAATTGAAAATTATAGAGAGCCTGATTCTCATTTAGGATTCCTTATATTTGATCTAAGTATGGGTCAGATATTATGTATTCCTATGATTGTTATAGGTCTATTGATACTGAATAAATCTAGGAAAGTCGCATGAAAGCATATTTAGAACTTTTAGAATACATCCTTAACAATGGAGAGGTTAGAGATGATCGAACCAAGACTGGTACTATTTCTTCGTTTGGTCATCAACTTCAATTCGATTTAGAGAATGGATTTCCCGCTATCACCACTAAATCATTAGCCTGGAAGGGTGTGGTTTCGGAGCTATTATGGTTTTTAGAGGGTTCTAGTGATGAAAGAAGGCTGGCAGAAATTAGGTATAAGAAATCAAGAAGTGAATTAACAGATCTTGCAAAGTACTCTACTATATGGACTGATAATGCTGACAATCAAGGAAAAGAATTAGGCTATATAAACACCGAAACTATTAAAGAGCTTGGTCCTGTTTATGGTGTTCAGTGGAGAAACTGGTCGGGTACTGATCAAATAAAAAAACTACTAAATGACCTAAAAAATAATCCTGATGGAAGAAGGCATATTCTTTCAGCATGGAATGTTGACGAATTAGATAAAATGGCCCTGCCGCCTTGCCACGTAATGTCACAATTTTATATAAGTAATGGGACTATAAGCTGCCATATGTACCAAAGAAGTGCTGATATGTTCCTTGGTGTCCCGTTTAATATAGCTAGCTATGCTTTATTGCTTAGTATATTAGGAAAAATTCTTGATCTAACTCCTAAGAAATTTATCCATTCTTTTGGCGATGCCCACATATATAGCAACTCAATAGAGCAAGTTAAAGAGCAGCTGTTAAGAGAGCCCAAACCTTTGCCTAAATTAATAATCCCTGACCTAAAATCAATAGATGATATCAAGGATTATACTATCGATGATTTTACTCTAAAGGGTTATGAGCACCACCCGCCAATCAAAGCAAAAATGGCCATTTAAAATGATAATTTCTCATCTTGTAGCTGTATCAAAAAATAATGTAATTGGAAAAAATAATGATCTTCCATGGAAGCTTAAAAGAGACCTACTCCATTTTAAAGAATACACAATGGGAAAAACCATAATAATGGGAAGAAAGACTTATGAGTCTATTGGAAGGCCACTGCCTAAAAGAAATAATTTTATTATTTCATCAACTATTAATAGAATAGAAGGTGCGTCAATATTTTCAAGCCTAAAGGAAGCAATTAGAAATGTTCCTGGTGATGATGAGGCTGTAATAATAGGCGGTGGATATCTATTTAATGATTCTATAAATTACTTTAATAAGTTAGTTCTGACTTTAGTGGATTGCGAAATTGATGGAGATGTATTTTATCCAAAAATTGATTTAAAAAAGTGGAATCTAGAGGACTCAATCGATTTTAAGAAAGACATTGATAATGAGTATGATTTTTCTGTAAAAACTTATACTAAGAATTTTTAATAAACTCTCTTCTTAAAGCCAAGTTCTTTACTCTTACTTCTTCATTTTCTGTATATCTAATCCAGTTATTGGCTGTAGAAATAACTTTCTTATCTTTATCTCTTGCTGCAATATTAAATTGCTTCTTAGCCTCATCAAATCTCTGCAATTCAAAGTAGGCTTGGCCAAGAGTAAGATGAACTTGAGAAACTTTAGAGATTTTTCCTTTATCTAAACCCTTTTTAATTGATTCTATAGCAAGTTCTAACTTATCTTCTGCTAGATATAAATTTCCAAGCAAAACATAATTCTTACCTTCTTTAGACATTTTTGCTGCTTTTTCCAAAATTGGTATGGCCTTATCTATTTCCTGAGACATTCTCCAAGAGTCTGCCAACAGTCTTAGATTTTTTTCTGAGTCTTTTACAACACTAACTATAGTCTCTTCCTTGGTTTTATCATCGACCTTGGTAATTTTTTTAATTCTTCCAGCCTCAAGAACTTTGGCTGCTTGATATGGGTTTTGATTAAGTAACAAGAGCTGGGCCAATGTGACATATTCAGTTTCTTTGTCTAAAAGATCTTTTAGATATGCTGAATTTAAAGTGACCATAAAATCTTTTTCTCTGTCGAGTTGGCCATACGTCTGGCCTAATCTTACAAAATAAGATTTCTTTGGATAGAGATTTACAAGGATCTCATATATATCAACCTGCTTAAGCATAGCTTTTTTAGGTCCAATTTTATTTTTTAGCTCTTCTACTGATGCAACTATAACTATGTACCAATTTTCTTTAGGCTTATAACCCTCCTCTTCTGCAAGAGTTATGGCTTTTTCCATATTTAATAAGGATTTATCAAAGTCACCAAGTTGATAGTATGCGGTAGCTAATATTGACCAAGACTGAGCTGTAACTTTTTCTACTTGAGCCATCCATTCTAATAATAGATCTACTGATTTTTGAAACTCTTCTGTTGCCATGTAAAGCTGGGCTAAAGTCAATAACCCTGCATTTCTAAGGCCTAGAGTGACTTCTGGTTCATTAATTAATTTTGTATATGAATCAATTGCTTTTTCTACATCCTCATCAACTATATACATATACCCCCATGAGTTCCAGAGCACAGATCTATCATAACTTCTTAAGTTTTCTGCATCGTCTCTCAGAGCTCCTAAAAGTTCTTTAGCTGTATCGTAATCTGGATCCTCTTTGCCAGTCTCCTCATCCATTCTTTCAAGAGCTTCGTAAACTTTAGCCATTCTCTTTGCAGTAGAGGATTGAAGTGCTCTTGCTTTTTTATATTTAATGTTTTGATCTGATTTTGCACTAGACTGAGACTGGGTTTCAAAAGGAGTTAAAATTAGTGCAAATGATATAAATATTATTTTTATTACTCTTGTATTAAATTTCATGCTTAATCATCCTCTGCCAAAATAAACGTAAACCTATGGAGCACGCCTTCAACTGCAACAGATTTTCCATCAACCACCTTAGGTTTATATTTTAATTTTAACGCAGCTCTTGAAGAAGCACTATTAAACATGGTGCATGGTCTAAATTCTGTATCAGGATTTGAGGGATCTCCACAAAAGCCTTCAACAGGAACAACATCTTCAACTGTCCCACTTTCTGTAATCGTAAATTTAACAAGGGCATAACCTTGGGTGCCTCTCTCTTGAGCTCTTCTTGGATAAATTGGTGTAACTTTGAATAAAGGTATATATTCGCCATCCCTAAAAAAGCTACCACTTGTCATTTTTTGAGCCTTTGGCTTGCTGATTGTTACATCTAAGCCTGTAAGTGGTTGAAGGTCAACATCAGGCTGGGCAATATCTTCAGGCTGTTCTTCTGGTTTTTCAGGCTTATCAACCTCGGTCATAAATGTTTCTATTTGTCTCTCGGGCATTACAATATCTGCAAGTTTTACAGATTTGTCCTCTTTCATGCTCATATCACCTAAAGAAATAAGCAACACCATTACTGCGAAAAGAACTGTTGTAATAAGAACTGAAAAAGTAATACCTGCGACCCATCTGTTAGCATTGAATGCTTTTACATATAGGCTATGAATAACTCCGAGTGGAATTGATATTATCTTTAGAACTGACTGCATTTAAACTGTTTATTTAGGCTCTGACGCTAATGAAATAGCTGAAACTCCAGCCTCTCTAGCCCCATCCATTACTTTAATTATGGTATCAGCAACGGCTTTTTCATCTGCCTGGATAACAACAGAGCCTTGAGGATTATCAGCAAGCATTTTCACAACATTTGCCTTTACCTGCCTCACATCTATTCTCCTTCCATCCATCCAAACTTCTCCAGTTGAGCCAACTGCTATTAAAATTGCAGCATTTTCTTGAGTTTCAGCTGTATCAGAATCTGGTCTATTAATTTCTAAACCTGGCTCTTTAATAAAGTTAGCTGTAACAATAAATAAAATTAACATGATAAATACAACATCCAACATTGGTGTTAAATTTATCTCACTTTCCTCTTCTTTTACTGCAGTTGTAATTGCGTTTCTTCTCATAAAAAACTCCTATAACTCTCTCTTAATTAATTCTCTCAGATTGGTTTCGTGTTTATCGCTAGCACTAGTCAAATATATTGAAACAAAAACTCCTGACAGGGCAACCACCATCCCAGCCATTGTTGGAAGAGTTGCTTTTGATACTCCTCCCGCCATCGCTCTTGCATCTCCGCCTCCATTAAAAGCCATCACTTGGAAAACTTCGATCATACCTGTGACAGTTCCAAGCAAGCCAAATAAAGGAGCTAACATCACACATGTTTGAATCATTGTCATGTTTTTATTAATTTGAATTCTTGCCTCTGACATCAACTTCTCTCTGATTTGTAGTGCATGCCATGAAGTCTTATCTTCTCTTGAGTTCCACTTTTCTGATAGCTTGCTAACATAAACGTTATGTCCGTGAGAGAAGTACCATATTCTTTCAAAAATCATCCCCCACATAAAAAATACTAAAATTGCTATTAGCCATAGCACGCTTCCGCCCGCTTCCATAAAGTCTCTTATGGATGAGAATGCTTCTACAAGTGCATATGGCATATTAATAACTATTTAGCTTCTGAGTGCTCAGCTAAAATACCAGTACTTTGCTCTTCTAATGTACTAATTATTCCTCTAGCAGATGAAGCTGTAAAAGAATGTAAAAGAGTTGTTGGTATTGCAACTAACAAACCTAAAACAGTTGTAACTAGGGCTTGAGAGATACCACCAGCCATAAGCTTAGGGTCTCCTGTTCCATATAACGTAATCATTTGGAATGTAACAATCATACCTGTAACTGTTCCAAGCAACCCAGCTAAAGGTGCAACAACAGAAATGATTCTTACTGCTCCTATGCCTCTTTCAATGGCAGGTCTTTCAGCCATAATCGCTTCTGCAAGTTTAAGCTCTAGAGTATCGATATCTTTTTCAAAATTATCTTGGCCAACTTTTAAAACCCTTCCTAGAGGATTCCTGGAATCTGCTGCTTTAGAGGTAGCCTGATTTCTTACAGCTTTTGCAACACCGGCAAGCTCTATAAGCTTATATATAGCCAATAATATACCTACGGCTCCAACAGCAATAATGGCATAACCCACCTCTCTACCTTGCTGAGCTCTCTCTAACAATGAGGGTGTTTGGATTAAGTTAGCTAATAAGCTTCCGCCAGTAGGCCCAGTTGGATCGATTCCAAATTTAACTTGCTCTCCAGTCTCAGATGCAGCAATATTTTTTGCAGTTTTTGTAAATCTACCTGCTGGTTGTCTTGGTAAAAAGGAATATTCCCCTTTAGTAGCTGAATACTCTAGGTATTTGCCATCACATACAGCATTAAATAATCCAACTCTTACAACATCACATTCTGCAGATGTGCCATCAACATCATTTACTTGAGTAGTGAATCCAACTACTTGGCCACTAGCTATCATCTCTCTTTGAAGCTCATACCAGAGACCTTCTATTTCTCTAATGGTTGGCAACTCAGTTGTTTCTGACATCTTCTTAGTCAGATCGTTTAAAAAGGCAACTCTTTCGGTACCAAATTGTGCTGAAGTAAGGGATCCAGAAAACTGAACGGCGGCTTCACCGGCAGAGCTTTGTAAATGTCCAAATAGCTCAACAAGTGAACCAAGCTCTTTTTTATAAGCCTCTTCTTTGACCCTTAAAGTCTCTTCATTCTTTTTGTACTCAGTTTCTAACTGATCTGCTATTTTCTCTTGTCTTGCAAGCTCTCTTTTCTCAGCAGCAAGTATTGAGGCTTGCTTGTTCTTATTTGCTAGAAATTTTTTCTCTCTATCTTGATTCTCAGCCTGTTCTTTTGTTTTACCTTCTTTAACTAAAGAAAGAAGGGCTTCAACCGTAGTTGGTTCTTCAACAACAGCATCTTCTTGAGCAAAAACAGAAGCGACAAATGAAAATAATATAAAAAATGGTAATAATCTTAAATTTTTCATTACGCTTCTCCTTTAATTACTGGCATCATTAACATATCAACAGGTGTTAACTTCTTAGCCATTCTTATGCCATCTCTGATAGCTTTGGTATAACCACCTGACAGGCTTTCCCATTCGCCTATTTCGTTATTCCATCGTCCGCTAGATCTCTCATCTTTTGTTTGATAGAACATGCCTACTCTTCCAATGACTAAAATATTTACTTCCAAATCATTGCCATCGATTGAAATTGTTTGAGGATAAGTATCAACTTTTCTACCATATTCAGCTTCGATATTATAAGCCTCTAAAACTTGCCTAACTTGTTCTGAAGCGGTTACCTTTGGCTTCGCTAGTGAAGCTCTAACTATGTCAATTCTATTCTGTCTTTCCTCTAGTCTAAATGGAGTATCTAGAGAAATAAAACTCTCCAAGCTTTCAAGCATTCTTTGTGCTAAAGGGGGAATCTGCCTTTGCATAACTACTACTTGAACAAGCTGTTCATCAAGTTTTTCCATGAGCTCAATTTGAGCTTTGATTTGTATTCTTTTTTGCTCGTTATAAACTTTTAAACCTTCTACTTGCTTGGATACTGCTTTCCACTCGTTAACAATTTTGTCAGTTTGTCTTTCCGTAGCATCTATCTTGTCCTGAGACGAAGCAGATAGTCTTTGATTTTCTCTTCCAACCTCAAGAACATTTTCCATATTTACAGAAGCAGTCTCAGCTACATTTTCAGCAGATTGGATAAATAGAGGAAAGGAAAAAGCAACACATAATTGTGCTATTAACAATTTATTATTCATAATTGACTCCCTAAAAGTTTGCCTATAATAACAGCAAGATAATTATATGCAAAATCTATATATAACTCTATTATTTTATCTTTGGAAAAAGCATTGGGGTACTGTTTAGGTATTTTTTGTACTCTTCTAGGTGCCCCCATTTTTTATTGCCCCTGGCTTCAAGCATCCTTACTCCACTTACATGAACTAAAAGCAAGTATGTAAAAATTGGGGAAATTAAAGTTATAAATTGAAGGCCCTTTAAAGAGGATAGAGACATTACGGCTATAGCTGCCCATAATACTATTTCACCAAAATAATTTGGATGGCGAGATTTTGCCCACAATCCTGAAGTAATAAATTTATCTCTATTTTCTGGAATAGATCTGAATTTTGACTTTTGCTTATCAGCAACAACCTCGGTCATGAATCCGTATATAAACAAACCAATTCCTATATAGAAAAACATATTAACAACTACTCCAGGCTCAGAAGATATAGCAGTTAAAGCACACATTGAGCAAATTGATACCCATAAACCTTGCAGAGTCCATGTCATAAAGAATTGTGTTGCCGATGGCTTAATAGCTCTAAATCTTTTATCTTCTCCATCTTTATGGATTCTTGAGAAAAGAAAACTTCCCAATCTAATTGCCCACATACTTATGAGGAGAACGATTGCAATGTTTGCTCCATTTAAATTAGCAAAATTGTTTGAGCTAATAAACAATGAATACCACATTACCGTTAAGTAAGTAATTGTGCCTGTTAAGTCATAAAATTTTTCTGTTTGCCATAGATATGCTGGTATAAAGGCTGCCCACTGAATTAAAAACGCAATTAAAACGGCATCTTTAACTAGGCTAATTCCAGTTGCGCAAGCAATCGAGAAAGCAAAAATGAATACAGCCAAGGATATAATAATGTTTATAAAATTTTTCATGATGTACTCCATCCACATAACCTTTCTTTGTTTTGCTCATCGAGCCATTTTTTAAGGGGTTTATAGTAATTCATAATAGATTCTCCGCTCAATTTTTCTGTTCCTGTTATTTCCTTAAAAGCTTCTTGCCAGGGTACACTTTTGCCAAGTGCCATGGTAGAAATAATTTTATTGCCAGCTTCTTTATTTCCATAAATTGAACATTCATGAAGAGGGCCCTCAAATCCGGCCGATTGGCATAAAGCCTCATGGAACTGGTACTGCATTATTCTTGCTAGGTAATATCTTGTATAGGGTGTATTTGCTGGTATGTGATATTTGGCTCCTGGATCAAAACTATCAGTTTTTCTTTTAGATGGAGGAGCAATCCCTTGATATGAGTTTCTTAATTTCCACCAAGAGTCATTTAATTCATCAAAAGAGGTTTCTCCTTTAAAAATGCCTGCCCGCCATTTATCAAGCATCAGTGCCCAAGGCACTACTACAACTCCTTCAAGAGCCTGCTTCATTAACAAACCAATTTCATCTTCTTTTGCTTGCATTGCTTGGTTCTCATCGATGAATCCAATCTGATTAAGATAGTCTGGTGTAATAGATAGGGTGAGAAGATCTCCAAATGCTTCGTGAAAACCATCATTCGCACCTGATCTAAATAATGAAGGCAGATGATTGTATGCTTGATAGTAGAAAATATGACCAAGCTCATGATGAATGGTAGAAAAGTCTTCCTCATTTCGCTCAATGCACATTTTAATCCTTAGGTCATTGTTTGATGGGTCTAAATTCCAAGCAGAAGCATGGCAGACAACCGACCTATCTTGTGGCTTAACAAACAAAGATCTTTCCCAGAATGTCTTTGGCAAAGGGTCAAAGCCGATTGACAAGAAAAAGTCTTCTGCAATCTCTACCATTTCTATTTCGCTCAAGTCTTTTTCTAAAATAATTTGAGTGACATCTACTTTTTTCTCACTTTTCTCTGTTTTATATACAATATCGAAAATGTTTGACCAAGATTGGCCCCACATGTTTCCTAAAAGATGGACGGGTATAGGTCCTTTAGGATCTATAATCTCATTGCCATACTCTTGATTTAGCATATCTCTGGCATGGCAATGCAATGCATCATAAAGTGGCTTTACTTCTTCCCATGCCTCATCAAGACTTGTTAAAAAATCTTCTGAGGGCATGTCATATTTACTAAACCATAAATCAGATAAATCAGAGTAACCTAGCTCTTTAGCTCCCTCATTGCCTATCTGAATCATTCTCATATAAGGGCCTTTCATTGGCTTGCCAATTTCATGCCAGCCTTCCCATGCTCTCTTAAGCTCAATAGGATCTCTAGAGTTATCAATTATATTCTCAAACCCCTCTAAGTCATTACAATCATCCTCTGAGAAACAATGTGTCGCACTTCCATACATTGCGCTTAACTTGGTTTCTATTTTTGAAAGTTCAGAAGCAAGCTCATTATCAAGAGGTGGTGGCATAACAAATGCTGATTTTAGGATATTAAGTTTTCTTGCTTGTTCCGCTGTTGCTTTTGATACTTCATATGTGCTTGCGTCTTTTGATCTTTGTAAATCAACTAAAGTACTTCTTTTAGAATAGTCGGACAGGATAAGTTGCGAGTCATGCGTTATAAAGTTAGAACTAATCCATGATGCTGAATAAATAATTGGATTTAAAAGTTCATCCTCTTTTTCAATATTTTTTAAAAATTCATCCAAGCTCTGATTTTGATTAGTTTGTTCGCCAGAATTGCTACAAGAAGTTACAATGGCAAAAGCTATAATAAATATAAATAATTTTTTCATTTTGATGACCTCAACAAATAAAATAACATAAGTATGAAAATTTCTACAAGTCAATTTAAGAATGGGACAAAACTTCTGCTTGATGGGGCCCCATGCTCAATAGTTAGCCATGAGTTCCATAAGCCAGGTAAGGGGCAAGCTGTAATGAGAGTCAAATATAAAAATTTACTTACAGGGAATACAAACGATAAAACTTTTAAATCTGGAGAATCTGTTGAAACAGCTGATATCAATCACAAGGAAATGGAGTTCTTGTATGCCGATGGCAATAATTGGCACTTTATGGATTCATTAACATATGAACAAATTGAAGTTGGGCCGGAAATTATGAAAGATGCAAAAAAATGGATTACTGGACAAGAAATATGTGAAATCGTTACATGGGACGATTCCCCTATTCTTATAGAGCCTCCGGTATTTGTGGAACTAACAATAACTAAGTCGGAGCCAGGCGTTAAAGGTGATACAGTTTCTGGGGCAACAAAGTCAGCAGAGTTAGAGACTGGTGTTGCCGTTCAAGTTCCTTTATTTATTAATGAGGGCGAGAAGGTGAAAGTTGATACAAGGACTGAGGAATACGTCAGCAGAGCATAATTTAATGATTAATAGTGTAAATGAAATTATAGATTCTTTTTTTACAGAATCATTTGAAATTGATAAAGAAAGCTTCTCTAAGATTAAAAAGAAATATACAACCTCAATAACTGACAGTCTTGATAAAGGGCATTTAACAACCAATGTTTGTATGATTGCTGCGGGAATCTTGAAAAAGAATCCTCGGGAGCTATCTGTAAGCTTGGCTTCTGAACTTCAAAAATCAATAAATATTGAAGAAGCTATTTCAGCAGGTCCTGGGTTTATTAATATCTATTTAACACGAGGCGCCTTTGTTCATTCAATTAAACAAGCTAACAATGAGCTATTAAGCTATGGAAATAGTAAAGGTGAAAATAAAAGAAAAATCCAAATAGAGTTTGTTTCAGCAAACCCGACCGGGCCTCTTCATGTAGGCCATGGCAGAGGCGCTGCCTATGGAGATGCAATAGGAAGAATACTTGAAGCCTGCGGACATGAGGTGGAAAAAGAATACTACGTGAATGATGCTGGTAGGCAAATAGATATTTTAACAAGTAGCGTTTCTTTAAGATTAATGGGTGTTGATGATGAAGAAATGCCTGAAAGTTCATATAGAGGAAAATATATAGCTGAGATTGCAGAAAAATATATTCAATCTTATGGAAATTCTGCTCATGATAAAGATATTATTATGGCCAATTTACCTGGAGATAGTGAAAAAGAGATTGATGAGATAACAAGAAGAATAAAAAAAGATCCTACTTTATGGAATAGTATCAAAGAGCTTTCACTTAATGAGGTATTGCACTCAATAAAGCATGATCTTAAAGAATTTAATGTAATCCATGACAGATGGTATTTTGAATCTTCGCTAGGTCGACTTGAGGACCCTTCCTCTCAAATAAGTAATGCTATGAGTTACCTTGAAAAAAAAGGCCAGGCTTACAAAGAAGATGGGGCATTATGGCTTAACACATCATTAGCAAAAGACGATAAGAATAGGGTCTTAGTCAGAGAGGATGGAAGACCAACCTACTTCGCGTCTGATGTTGCCTATCACAAAGATAAAATAGACAGAGGGTTTGATACTTTGATTAATGTATGGGGTGCTGATCATCATGGGTATATTAAAAGAATTGAATCTTCTATTGAGGGACTTGGATTTGATAAAGAAAAATTGAATGTCCAACTTGTTCAATTTGCCAACCTCTTTAGAGATGGGAAGAAAGTTAAGATGTCGACTAGGAGTGGTGAATTTTATACTCTCAAAGATCTTATAAAAGAAATTGGGAGAGACGCGGCAAGGTTTTATTATCTTTCTAAACAGGCTGATCAACACCTTGACTTCGATATTGATCTGGCAAAGTCGGATAATAAAGAAAATATCTTTTATTACATTCAATATGCTCATGCGAGGATATGCTCATTACAAAATAAGTTCATGGAAGATAACGCATCCCTACCAAATTCAAGTATAGAGATTGAATTAAATAACTATAAAAAATGCGATGAACTTATTCATGAAATCAGTAAGTTTCCGGGAGTTGTTCAAAGGTCTGCCGCGAATCTTCATCCTCATTTAATAATTTACTTTCTAAAGGATTTTGCTCAATCATTTCATAGCTTCTATAACGATAATCACGTTTTATCAGAATCTAGTAAAAATACTGAATCAATTCTATATTGCTTGAATGCAGCAAAGCAGGTTCTTGCAAATGGTTTAAATCTCCTTGGCATTAAACCTATTGAAAAAATGTAACCACATATGAAGGACTTTGCAAAGAGAAAATCTCAGGCAACTCTGAAGAAATCAAAGAATAGGCCATCCTATAAGGCTAGACACTCACAAGAAAAAGTTATTCCAAATAGCCAGCTATTCTTTCTTCTTTTTTTAGCAATTATTTGTATATTTACCTCTTTATATTATTTTGGAACAGATATAAAAACATTTGAGCCCAGAGAAATTAATAATGAAATTGAATTTAATTTCCCTACGAAATTTGAGGAGAATGAGATCCTTATAAAAGTGGATGCGCAAAATAATAATAATGTTTCATGCATTTATCTATTACAGGTAGAGACCTATGGCAAGAAAGAGTATGCAAATGAGACTCTTGAGGCTGTTAAAAATGAAGGGGAAGCTATTATTGATGAAGTGGATAGTGTCGCAAGACCAGGAAAGATTTTTTATAGGGTCCTTATTGGACCTTATGCAAATAGATCTCAAGTAAATAACTCAAGAGAGCGACTTATAGAAAAGGGTTATTCTCCTCTAGTGAGGCAGTCATGCTCAAAGAAATAAAAAATAATATTAATTTATTGGAGGCTGATTTTAGCTCTATTAAAAGACAAGATAATGAAATTTTTAGTCTTAGCAGTGTCGTTGCGGTCTCTAAAAAAAAATTATATGAGCATATTAAAAAAGCTTACGAAAACAAAATTAAGAACTTTGGAGAAAACTATGCCCAAGAGCTTGATGAAAAAAACAGGCTATCTACAAATGATGGTTTAGATATTATTTGGCATTTTATTGGCCCTATTCAGTCTAATAAAATTAGAATTATTGCAAGGAGTGCAGACTGGGTGCACTCTCTTAGCAGGACAAAAGAAGCAGACATTTTAAATAATGAATGTTCTTCCCTAGGCAAAGTTATGAATGTTCTGATACAAGTTAATATTTCAGAAGAGGTTACTAAAAGTGGTATCAAGAAAGAAGAACTTCATAGCTTTGCTCAATATATTTCTGAAAAAAAGCATCTTTCCTTAAAAGGCATTATGGTAATGCCTAGGATTAGTCGAGATACTAATGAAATAATATCTTCAATGAAAGAATCTAAAAAATTACATGCATCTCTTCTAGAAATATACCCCGAGGCATCCAGCCTTTCTATGGGAACAACCTCTGATTATAAGATAGCTATTGCTTGTGGTTCAACGATGATTAGAATAGGTGAATTGATCTTTGGCAAACGAAAATGAATAAAATTTTATTTTATGGTGGGGGCAATATTGCTCAGGCAATAATATCTGGGCTGCTAAGCGCTGGATTTAATAAAAAATTAATAAGTTTTGTTGACAGAAATGATTCTAATAGATCTAAACTCAGCGAGCTAGGAATAAAAGAGAGAAATCTAAAAGATAAAATTGATCTTGTTATTTTGTGTGTAAAGCCTAAGGATATATCGCTTGCGCTTAAAGAAATTTCCTCTGGTTTTAATAATCCTAAAGTGCTGAGCTTGGTTGCTGGAGTTAGTTCAAGAAAGTATCTGACTGCTGTTCACAATATTAAGCTTATTAGGGGGATGCCTAATACATCGTCAGAATTTAGAATGGGCATAACAGCACTATTGAACATTAATGCATCGAAGAAACTTTATAAAGATACTAAGACTCTCTTTAAACTTGTTGGAATAACCTTAGATTTAAAATCAGAAAATCAGATTAATGACTTTACGGGTCTTATTGGAAGTGGCCCTGCTTATTTTTTTTATATACTAAAATCATATGAAAAATTGCTGCTTAAGATGGCAGATGGCGATGAGAGCTTGGTTAAGTCTATAATGGCTAACCTAATGAATGGTGTGGGCGAGTCTGTTAAAGGCAAAGAATCTTTGGATGAATTAATTTCAGCTGTAGCGTCCAAAAAAGGCACAACCGAAGCAGGAATAAATTCAATGAAATCAGAAAAAATTACCGTCTCTTTTAATAGGTCTTTAAAAGCTGCGATGAAAAGAGCTAAGGAGATTGCTGATGAGTCCTAACGCTGCTCAATTGATAGTTCTTCTAAGCGGATTACTGAGCTATATTGTAAACATATACTTTATATTTAATCTTTTAAAAGTAGATTACTTTAATCCTGTTGTTAAAATTTTTGTAAAGTTATTTAAACCTGTATCTCAGCTCTTATTCTTCATACCAAACCAAATTATGCTTGCTTTAATTGTTGCGGTATTTCTTAAATTTATTGGGTTTTATGTTGCGTATGGAAGCGAATATGCTATCGGTAATCTTCTTGGTATTGCATTTCTTGCTACAGTGAATATTACCCTTCAGATATTACTTTACTCAATAATAGGAGCAGTCATTATAAGTTGGGTTGCTCAAAACAATGAGCATCCCTTATTAAAAGTGATAGGAGAGATTTCAGATAAGATTCTTTATCCTATTAAAAATGTTATCCCTGCTATGGGAGGCTTGGACATATCTCCATTGTTTGGTCTTATCTTAATACAATATCTGCAGGCTTTTGTTGGCGGAATTATTCAATCATTAGCATGAGAATAGAAAGCAAGAAAATTGAATTTAATCAAGAGCTAACTCTTGAGTGTGGTAAGTCACTTCCTAAGTTTGATTTGATGGTTGAGACATATGGGGAGCTTAATGAAAAGAAAACAAATGCTATTTTAGTTTGTCATGCCTTCTCAGGAAACCATCACGCTGCAGGAATGTTGGAATCAGAAACAACTGCTGGCTGGTGGGATCAAATTATTGGTCCGGACAAAGCAATAGATACTAATAAATACTTTGTTGTAAGCTCAAATAATATAGGTGGCTGCAGTGGCTCTTCCGGCCCTGCCTCTGAAAATCCATTAAATGGAGAAATTTATGGTGCAGATTTCCCAGTTGTCTCTGTAACTGACTGGGTAAATACACAAAAGATATTAATGGATCATCTTGGTATAGATAAATGGGAGCTGGTGCTTGGTGGAAGTTTGGGTGGAATGCAGGCATTGCAGTGGGCCATATCATTCCCAGAACATGTAAAAAAAGCTGGAATATTTGCAGCCGCCGCTCAGGCAAGTACACAAAATATTGCCATGAATGAAGTTGCAAGAGAGTCTATAAGAAAAGATGAAAACTTTTATGGGGGCTTTTATTTAAAAAATAAAACTAAGCCTAAAAAAGGTCTAAAAACTGCTAGGATGCTTGGGCATATCACCTACCTATCAGAAGAACATATGGATCTAAGATTTGGTAGAAAGTTTCAAGATATTGAATCGCGAGTTGCAACAGATGTGGATTTTCAAATAGAAAATTATCTTCAATACAAGGGAGAAAAATTTTCTGATGCCTTTGATGCAAATACATATATCTTGATGACAAAGGCAATGGATAATTATGATCCAGCAAGCCTGACCGGAGGCATTCTGGAAGACGCACTAAAAAATGTAAAATCTAGGCTATTAGTTGTCGGATTTAAAACAGATTGGCTTTTTCCTCCAAAAAAAGGAAAAGAAATTCAACTTGCTGCTATGAGGTCCGGTGTAGACTCTTCTTTTGTAATTCTTGATGGCAAGCATGGACACGATAGTTTTCTGTTCCTATCAGATAGATATTTTAAATTAATTCGCTCTTTTCTTGAATCATAATAATTATGCCAATAACTGAAATCATAAAAAACTGGGTTCCAAGCAAATCTAGGGTAATAGACTTTGGATGTGGCGATGGTACCTTGTTATGTGATCTTAAAGCATCAAAAAAAATTATAGGTTATGGCGTGGAAATTGATAAAGATCAGATTGAGCTATGTATTGGGAACGGGGTATCAGTCATCGAACAAGATATTGATCAGGGGATTCAGGATTTTTATTCATATGATTTTGATATAGCCATTATGGCTAGCTCCATCCAGTGTCTAAAAAATCCAGACATTGCTCTTGAAAGAATGTTAAATATTGCTGATGAGTGCATAGTAACCCTGCCCAACTTTGGTTTTTGGAAATGTAGGTTGGATATTATTCTTGGTAAAATGCCTGTAACTAAAAGCCTGCCACTATCCTGGTATGAAACTAATAACTCTCACCTTTGCACAATTAGAGACTTTGAAAGATTGTGTGATGATAGGGGTTTTTTAATTAAAAAAAGAAAGTACCTTAATCATAATTACAAACAGGACTGGCTATCATCCCTTAGACCAAACTTATATGCATCTGAAGGAGTTTATTTAATTGCAAAAAAATAAAAAGGCACTAATAGCATCTTCAAATAAAGGGAAGATTAAAGAGTTCCAGAAAATTTTTTCAGAGCTAGACTTGGTTTCTCTTAGAGATCTTGAAATTCATGATGCCATTGAGGACGGTCTTAGTTTTTTAGAAAATGCTATTTTAAAAGCAAGACATGGAGCAAAGCACTCCGAACTTTATTCTATTGCTGATGATTCTGGATTAGTAGTTCCAGATCTAAACTTTCAGCCTGGAATATACTCAGCTAGATACGCTGGCGAGAATGCCAATGATAAGCTAAATAGAGAAAAGCTTAGAGCTTCAATTGCCAACTTTGGTAAAGAGAGTCTAGATGCTTATTATGTATGCATTATTGTTGGGATGCATGATGAGAATGATCCTATGCCAATAGTTGCATCTGGGAAAATACATGGAAAGGTCTCAATTCAAGAAAGTGGTGAAGGAGGCTTTGGATATGACAAGCTCTTTTATCCCGACGGCTATGATATGTCCATGGCATCCATTAGCGCTGATATCAAAAATAGCATTAGTCATCGAGGAATCGCTGCAAAGCAATTTATAGAGAAGTTCAGGGCAAATTGAATCTAAAAAAAATACCCTTAAGTCTATATATACATCTTCCATGGTGTGAAAAAAAGTGTCCCTACTGCGACTTTAATATAAGTACAAATAAGAATGATATTGATGAAAAAAAATTAATTGAATCAATTATCAGGGACATAGAAAGTTCTTATGAAAAAATTAATGGCAGGCGATTTATATCTATATACTTTGGCGGCGGAACTCCCTCCCTAGTTAAAGCCAAGATGATAGAAAAAATAATCTCACATCTTGAAAACAAAAATCTTATTCAGAATAATGCAGAAATAAGTTTTGAATTTAATCCTAATGAAATAAATAATAAATATTTAGATTCAATATGCTCTATCGGGATAAATAGACTTTCAATTGGCATTCAGAGCTTTGATAATAAAACATTGAATTCTCTTGAAAGAAATCATGATGAAAATAAATCTATAGAAGCCTTAGAAATTATATCTAAATACCATCATGTTAAATCAAGCATAGATTTAATTTATGGCGTAATGGATCAGAGCATAGATTCATTTGTAGAGGATTTAGAAAAATTTTGCAGTTATGATTTAATACATTTATCTTTATATCAGCTTACTATTGAGCCAAATACAATCTTTTATAAAAAAGAACTGAGAATACCCAGCGAAGAGATAATTGAGAGCATGGAGCTTTCTGCAAAGAGAATTCTTAATTCAAATGGATATTCTCAGTATGAGGTTTCGTCTTGGAGCAAAAAAGGTTTTGAGGGGATTCACAATATGAACTATTGGACCTATGGCGATTATCTTGGGGTTGGGCCAGGAGCTCATTCAAAAATCACTAAAAAAAATGGAATTTACAGAAGTCTTAAATTGAAGAAGTTATCTTCATATATTGAAAATCCCATTAAAGATAATGGAGGCCTTGTTCCACCAGAAGATATTGATATTGACATTGCTATGAATTTTTTAAGAATAAAAAAAGGCGTTAGCTTTGAGAAAATCCAACAAAATTGTTTGTTTGTATCAGACCAATTTCAAAATAAACTTTATGATGCAATTGATAGGGGTTTAATTTCATCAGACAGGTTCAAGGCAACAAAAAAGGGATTTAAATTTCTAAACGACACTGTAAATCTTTTTAGCTAAGCTTTATATAAATTAAATTTATGAATCTTTCTGCCTTCCTTCATGGCTCGTGCTTGAAATCTTGTAATCGGCAAGTTGCTGAAAAGCTCAGATCTAGAAACAAGAAGCTTGTCTGTATTGGCAACAGCTTCATCTATATTTTCAGCATAATCTTCCCAGTCAGTAGCTATATATAGTGATGATTTTTTTTTGAGTTTTGACGCAACCAGTTCAAGGAATTCTTTTTTTATTAGCCTGCGCTTATGATGTCTTGCTTTTGGCCAGGGGTCTGGGCAAATAATTAAAATACCATCCAATACTGGGATCTTGATACCATCTAATAGCTCCCTGACATCTCCATTATGTATCCTTATATTTTGGATATCTTTTTCTAAAATCTTTCCTATTAAAGAACCTATTCCTGAAAGATATACTTCAGATCCAATGAATAAAGAATCTGGATTATTTAGAGCCATTGAAATGATATTTTCACCATCTCCGAAACCTATCTCTATAAATACTTTGCTGAACTCTTTAGACAGAGCTGTGAAATCCTCACCATCTTTAACCTCATAAGCGCTAAGCTGCTTAACATTTGATTCTTGGTGTTTAGTTATTCTGCCTCTTCGTTTTACAAAAGATGGTAAATACTTGAATTGCATTATTTGCTAGCTTTCAGATATAGCTTTATAGATTCTTAAGCGGCATCACCCATAGAAGCTTTTAACTTTTTAAGAGCTCCGGTTTCTATTTGCCTTATTCTTTCTGCAGAAACGCCATATTCATCAGCAAGGTCATGGAGTGTAGCTTTTTGATCTGATAAGTATCTTCTTGATAAAATATCCTTACTTCTATCATCTAGAAGCTTTAATGCGGTCATTAGATTTTGATTGTTAACTTGCTCAACTTCAGCATCTGAAACCATCATCTCTGGATCGTATCTCTTATCTTCAAGATATTGAGCAGGTGACATCATCTCTTCATCATCAGCTGAAGAAATAGGACTATCAAAGGCTGCATCTGTTGAAGAGAGTCTATTCTCCATATGCAAAACATCTTTTACCTCAACATTTAAATCATTTGCAATTTTTTCTGCCTCATCTTTTGTTAACCAATCGAGTGATTTCTTTTTACTTCTAAGGTTAAAGAATAATTTCCTTTGGGCTTTAGTGGTGGCAATTTTGACTAGCCTCCAGTTTCTTAAAATATACTCATGAATCTCAGCCTTTATCCAATGAACTGCAAAAGAAACTACTTTCACGCCTTTATTTGGATCAAATTTATCTACTGCCTTCATTAGCCCAACATTGCCTTCTTGGATGATGTCTGCAAGAGGAAGTCCGTACCCTTGGTACGATCTTGCTATATGCACAACAAATCTTAAATGATGAATAACCAGCTGTCTTGCCGCATCAAGATCATCTTCGTCGTAAAGCTTAAATGCTAGCTCTTGCTCTTGTTCTTTTGTGAGAATAGGAATTGAATGCACAGATGCAAGATAAGTCTCTATGTCCTTACCCGGCGTAGTTAAATTGATCGGCTGTAAACTTGTTCCCATATTCTATCTATATTTAAAATTTATATTATATTATATTAATTTTTTATAACGAACTAGATATTATAGCAATTTTTTACTAAATTCTCTCAATAATGGTGTTATTTTTTGTTTAACTAGATTATTCCTAAAACCATAGAACTGAGGGTTTAGTATCGAATCTGTCTTACCATAGTCAAGTGGAGTAAAGTCTACTGCTTTTAAGATTACTCCTCCTCTGCTTTGAAGATAGCCATCAGCTGCAGCAATATCCCACTCAGAAGTTGGTCCAAATCGAGGGTAAAAATCAGCCTCTCCATTAGCAAGAGAGCAAATTTTTAAAGAACTGCCCTTTTCGATTATATTAAAAGAGACGCCCGAGCTATTTAAGAAATCTAAAAATAACTTATCTATTTCAGTTTGATGACTCTTGCTCATTACCACCCTTATGGGATCTTTTTCATTAAATACATCAACTGGGCGCTTATCATAAATAGATCCGCTCCACATCTTTTTCAACGAGGGGCAGCCAACTATTCCAAATACTGGCTTGCCGTTCTCAATCAGGCCAATATTTACAGTAAATTCATCAGATTTATTTATAAATTCTCTGGTGCCGTCTAGAGGATCTATAATCCAGAACAATTGATGGCCATGATCTGTATTGTTGGTAGAAAATGTCTCTTCAGAGATAATGGGTATAGCAGGAGTTAGTTTTTCTAAATCGTCTAAAATAATTTTATTTGCAGCTAAGTCTGCCTTGGTGACTGGTGAGCCATCTTTTTTATCCTGCATACCAATATCATTACTTAAATAAATTTTCATTATTGCAGCAGATGATTTCCTTACAGTTTCCTCTAAAGAAGATAAAATACTATCAATTAATTTTTTTGAAATTTGCATATCGTTAATTTAGATAAATATGAGTTTATTTTACTTGATATTGATGGGGTAATCCTAGATCAGTGCTTTGATAATATTTTTTGGTCAAAATTAGTACCTCGGGAGGTTGCTATTAAATGTGGCATATCTCTAGATAAAGCAAAAATAAAAGTTCAGGAAATGGGCGAAGAGCTTTCAGGCACTTTGCCTTGGTATGAAATTAGTTATTGGGAAGAATTCTTTGGTATTGATTTAATTGCATGCGCAAGAAGAAATTCCTCTTTAATTAATTTTCTCCCAAATGCAGAATTTGCACTAAAAAAAATTTCTAAACTAAAGGCTGAGGTTATTTACTTAACAAACTGTGATGCGAGACTGTTACAAGTTAAGTCAGAGTCTGTTCCTTTTTTAAAGTACTGCTCATCATTTCAGTCAAGTACTGATCTTAGATTAGTAAAGGAAGATGATTCTTACTGGCCATTGATATATAAAAAATTTAAGATCAACCCATCTAAGTCTATTTTCCTGGATGATAATAAAAAGATAATCAATACCGCTAAATCATCTGGACTGTCTGCAGCATATCATGTGCTGGAGCCTACATCTGATGGCTCAGTTATATACAGAAGGGATAATGTTAATAGTCTTTGCAGGCTTTCGGATCTTCTTAAAACTAACAGCTAGAATCAGGAATATCTGAATAATTTAAAGCATCAAGGATCTTATAATGGATGTCTGTATTATCCATTGTGCCAGTAAAAATACCTGCTCCTGGGCCATACGAAAAAACGCCAACAGGAATGCCGGTATGACTTCCGGTGCCCCATTGAATTATGATATTGCCTTCAGCTTGATTTAGTATTTGCAATCCGCCAGTCTCATGATCAGATGTGATAATTAATAACGTATCGTCTCTTGAATTAACAAAATTAATAGCCGCCCCAATCGTTAAATCAAAATCTCTAAACTCTTCTATCATCTTTTTTGCGTCATTGTCATGGCTAGCCCAGTCAATCTGGCTGCCTTCTGACATAAGAAAAAACCCACTGCACTTACTTGTTTTTTGTGAGAGGATGTGTAGAGCAGTTTTTGTCATCAATAATTGTGTTGGATTTTCTGGAGACCTGTTGATACCATCACTATCAAAAAGTCCTAGAATTTTTTTTGCATATGGTGGTTCTATTTTATTAAGATCGGTAACATCAAAAATATAATCAATATTATCTTTGTGGATAGATGTATTAAAAAAATCTGTTCCTCCTCCAAGCGCAATACTGATATCTGATGACTGTAGCTGTGATGCAATTTCTTTTTCTTTGTATCTATAGTCAACATGGGAATAAAAAGCTGCAGGTGTTGCATGGGTTATTGATGATGTTGCGACTATTCCTGACAAAAAGCCTTTTTTATAAAGCATCTCTGGCAGTGTAGGCAAAGATTTTTTTTGGGGCGAAACAGAAACATACCTATTATTTGTTTTATGCCCAGTTGCCCATGATGTGGCTGCTGCAGCTGAATCTGTGATTATGCTGTCTGCTGAATGTGTAAGTGATATTCCTGAAAATGGAAGCTGGTCTATATATAACTTAGAACTTTCTCCAACAATTGCCATTCTTGATAGACTAATTTGATTTAATCCAGTTCCATCTCCGATTATAAGAATAATATTTCTAGGATTACCTTTAAATTCTTTTATCTCTATTGGGGTCAAAATTTCATTGCCAAAAGGGATTTCTTCTGTGTTTGATCCACAAGCAGAAATTGCAAAAACTAACAAAAACAATAGATTGTTTTTCATTAAAAAATAGTTATTTTGGGTCAAGTGCGTCTAATCTAAGTTTTTTTGTTTCATTTTGAGAGCTAGGGTAAACGTTATTATATATTGCGCCCTCCCATTTGCCGTACATCGGATTTGTAATCATGAACCATTTTTCTCCCCACATCTTTTTATATTTTAATGAGAGCGCCAGCCTATCTTCAATTGATACAGATGACTCCTCTAGAGAAATAAAATCAGTTATCTGATCTCCAGCCATTAATATAATTCTATAATCTTTTGCAATGAGTGCCCTTCTAGAAGTTTTTTCAGAGCCCCAGCCGTTCTCCCCTTTCATCATTAAAGGATTTATTTTATCTTCATAGGGCAATCCAAGTTTAATAATGTTTTGTCTAGTAGAATCCCTAAGCTCTGCGACTCTATTGGTAACATAGAAGATAGTGATATTTTTTGAATCAGCATAATTCAAGAAGCTTTTAACTCCTGCAACTGCTGGTGCTGCAGCTTCATTGCCCCACTTGATCCATCCAGTTGGATACGAAAAGCCGCCCAGTATAGCTCTTGCTTGATGCGCAGAGTTATCAAGAACCGTTTCATCTATATCAAGAATTATTGCTGGAGGTTTTTCTGAAAAATTTGTTCCTTGCTCAAGCGCTGCGGTCCAGGTTTTCTCTTTTAAAGCTTTGTCTATTTTTGAGGTAGCTGTTTGATAGGTTTGTATATTATTAGCTGCATATTCTGGAGCTGTCTGAACAAAAAGAACCGATAACATAGATTGTTCCTGTAGAGATCTTTCTATTTCTTCAGCGCCTGAAGGGATGCTAAAAAGAAATGTAAGCCAAAAAGTTAATAATTTATTGCTGTTTAATGATTTCATAAGGTAGTAGCATTATAATGCTTATAATTAATTTATAGTAAAAATATGAACGCCGAATTATTAAAAAACTTAGAGCAATTAAAAAAAGACCTAGTATTGCTTAGCAAAGAAAGAAAGGTGGTCTTGTCTCATCATAAAACATTTGAACATGTTGAAAAGATGAGAAAAATAGTAAACGAATCAATAGAGCTATCTAAAAATGACTAGCTACGAATGTTTTGATCTTGATATAAAGGATCATATTGCTCACCTATCCATGAGCAGGCCAGAAGCATTGAATGCTATGTCTAGAGTTTTTTGGAAGGAACTTCCCGAAATAATAAAAGACATTGATAGGAATTCACAAGCACGGGTTATTGTTTTGTCAGGCCAAGGAAAGCATTTTAGCGCAGGAATGGATCTAGCTAATTTTATGTCAAATGATAAAAGTGGTGAAAAAAAAGACCCTGCGAGAATGAGAGAAATTTTTTACCATGAAGTATTGGAGTTACAAGATACATTTTCTGCATTAGAAGAGTGCAGAATGCCAACTATAGCTGCTATTCACGGCGCTTGTGTTGGAGGTGCTATTGATATGGCTGCAGCTTGTGATATGAGATATTGCTCAGATGATGCATTCTTTAAGATTGCAGAGGTTGATATTGGAATAGCTGCAGATGTTGGAACTCTACAAAGGCTGCCATCTTTAATTCCACTGGCAGCAGTTAGAGAGCTTGCATATACTGGAAGAAAATTTGATGCAAATGAAGCTAAGGAGCTAGGGCTTGTTAATAAGGTCTTTGACTCGCAAGAAAGCTTAACTGATGAGGTCAACAAAATAGCTGAAAAAATTGCAAATAAATCACCGCTTGTTACTAGAGTTATAAAAAAACAAATTAATTATTCTAGAGACCACTCTGTAAAAGAATCCCTTGATTATCATGCAGCTTGGAATTCTAGCCTTATTAGTTCAAAGGATATGGAAGAGGCAATGAAAGCATATATGAATAAGTCAGATGGAGATTTTGAAGACCTAGAACCAAAGAGATCTTTTTGGGAGAAAGACGAAAAGCTAATTTAGTCTCTTAAAAAAACTGGTTCTGTCATCGATGAATTCTCTTTTGAAAAATAGTATCCATCTACATTAAACTCAATTAGCCTTTCAAAATCTTTAATATCATTTTTTATAATCCATCTTGCCATCAAGCCTCTAGCTTTTTTTGCATAAAAGCTGATGATCTTATATTTTCCATTTTTAAAATCTTTAAATGCAGGTGAAATTATATTCAATTCTTCTGGTAGTTTCCCCATAACGCTGAAATACTCTTTGGATGCTAGGTTGATAACCAAATCAGATTTTTGTGAAGCAAGGTCAGCTAGAACATTATCCTGAATTAAGTCTCCCCAAAACTCATATAGGTTTTTTCCTAATGTGGTTTCTAACTTAGTTCCCATCTCAAGCCTGTAAGGTTTAATGACATCCATAGGCTTAAGAATCCCATAAAGCCCTGACAAAATTCTAAGATGTTTTTGAGCAAACTTTAGTTCTTTCGAATTTAATGTTTCTGCATCTAGCCCTTGGTATACATCACCCTTAAATACAAGTAGAGAGGGTTTTGCAGTCTCAGACACCTTTTTTGATGCTTTCCAGGACTGATATCTATCAAAATTTAAAGTTGCAAGCTTGTCACTTAAACCCATTAAACTTGCGATATCTTTTGGCTCTTTTTCTTTAAGAACTTTAATTAA
>CALJHI010000119.1 GCA_938075575.1 uncultured SAR86 cluster bacterium
TATTAGATCAAATCAAATACTTAGCAATCTTGTTATACCTGAAATGGTAGAAAGAAATGATGGTTCAATAATTATTGTTTCTAGTATTGCCGCCCTTCGAGGCTCGTCAATATTAGGCGCATATAACATCAGCAAGGCTGCCGATGTAATGATTGTTAAGAATATAGCAGCTGAATTTGGTGGAAATAATATTAGAGCAAATTCTATTGCTCCTGGTTTAATAAAAACAGATTTTGCAAAAGGTCTATGGAATAACCCTGATATTCTTAAGTCAGCTCTAAGAACAATTCCTATGGGTAGGATTGGCATGCCTGATGAGATTGCAGGAGTAGCTGTACTGTTAGCATCTAAAGCGGGTGAGTATATAAATGGGCAAACAATAGTTGTGGATGGCGGTTCTACTGCTGTTTAAATGAGCTTTTAATTTCTCCAAAGAGATAATTAAACATATGCGACTCATTAATTGATGTGACCTTAAAAAAACTGTAACGCATCTCATTTATATCATTAATGATATTTGAAATTTTTAAATTACTGAATTTTAGGTCATTGAATTTTTTATATGCTCCACTTAAGGCTGCGCCTTGAAGCCTGGATGATAATAATATTTTTAATATCTCTACTGTAAAGTTTAATTTTTCAATTAAATCTATGTCGAAGTCGCCGAAAGACTTTATAAATTCACCTTGAGTTATCTTATTCAACATATATGCTTCAAATAATGATATAAATTCTTTATATACTTGCTCATTATTATCCTCTATGAGTTTTAAGATTTTTAGTGGTGAGTAGTAACTTGGGAAATCCAGGGCTTTGAAATCTGATAGGCCCTTGCTTTCTAACCAAGAGTCTATTTCATAGCTAGTAGGATTTTTAATATTAATTGTTTGACACCTGCTATAAATTGTTGATTTTAATGAATATGATCTGCTTGTTGTCATCAATATATATGAAAATGATGCTGGCTCTTCTAGTGATTTTAAGAATGCATTTTGAGCATTATTATTCATGGTGTCGGCATTATTAATTAACAAAACTTTGTTCTTGGATATAGAGGGCGTAAAGTTTAAAAAATTAACTGCATCTCTTTTACCTTTATCTGGATCCCACTTATCCTTCTCTCTTCTGCTAATATCACCAACTTTAATTTTATCTTTATCGATATTATAAAAATCAGGATGGCTATTTGAGTTAATTAATGATGTTATGTGGTCTGATTTTTTAATATCTGAACCAGATATTAAAATTAATTTAGAGATCTCTTTTGCTAAAATACTCTTACCTATGCCTTCGGGGCCATTTATGATTAAAGCATGAGGTAAATTAGATAAATTTATATTATTAAAATGTTTTAGTAGCCATGGATAAGCTTCTAGATTCATATTATTTTTGATACAAAAGTGGTAATTTGTTCATGAATGACAAAGGGATCCTGGTCAGCATCTACAACCTTTATTCTGTCAGGATTTGCTTCAGCAATAGACAAATAGCCTCCTCTGACCTTGTTAAAAAAATTAACACCTGCTGACTCGATTCTATCTTTAACATCAGCGGACTTTCTCTCAAAACCTCTTTCAACACCTAAATCGAGAAGTATTGTTAATTTTGGTTCAGGGCAATTAGTAAATTTAACCAATTTTTCTATAAATTCAAGTGGTAAACCTCGACCATAACCTTGATAGGCAATAGAGGCGTCATAATATCTGTCAAAAAGAAATACATTATTTGAATTATTAATAATTTTCTCATTAACCAATTGAGCTCTTGCAGCAAACATAAGCAATAACTCAGATTCATATGATAAATCTATATCATTAGACAAAAGGATATCTCTAATTTTTTCACTGGCATTCGTAGAGCCAGGCTCCCTATATACATCGACTGATATGCCTTTCTTATTAAGCCAACTACTTAAAAGTTCAATTTGTGTAGATTTACCAACACCTTCTATTCCTTCAAAACTTATAATCACTTATCGAGTCCTAGCCTATTAATTGCTTCTTTATGCTCTTTATAGGATTTTGAAAAATAATGTGAAGATGCTGAGTCAGCTACAAAAAATAAGTATTCATTAGGCTCAGCTAGAATAGCTGCTTCAATAGAAGATTTTGAAGCAAAAGCAATAGGTGATGGGGGCAGACCATTATTCATATAAGTATTATAAATATTTCTTTTGTTAAGAATATCAGTTTTTTTAATATCTCCATCAAAATTTGGTAATAAACCATAAATAATAGTTGGGTCAGCCTGCAATCTCATTTTTTTGTTTAATCTATTCAAAAAAACACCTGAGATAAGGTATTTTTCATCATTATTACCAGCTTCTTTTTCAATAATAGATGCTAGTATTAATGCTTCATATTTATTTTTTAATGGATTGGAGTCAGGCTTATTAATCCAAAGTTTATCCATTAAAGAATTTAGGCTTCTATTACTAGAAAGAATTATCTCAGAAGATTTGGTGTCTCTATAATAGAAATATGTGTCTGGAAGCAAAAGACCTTCCTTAATTTTATAAGAATTAATGCAGGAAAGCATTTCACAATCATTCTTAAGAAATGATTTACTTAGATTAGTTTTTAAATCGTATATATTAGACCCTTCTCGAATGGTAAAAGATCTTTTGTAGAAGTTTCCATTAGAAATATCATTAATAATTTCATAAATATTTTTATTTTTTACAAAATATTCGCCTGCTTTTATATTTTTAATATTATTTGAAGAAATATAAAATTTTAATAAAGATTTATTAAAATAATTTAAAGAGATAATTTGATTTAATGATGCTGTGATTGAATCACCTTTTTCTATGTATAGTATATTCTTTTCTGTATTTTTAAAATTTATAAATGAGAAGTATGGGCCAACTAATAAAAGGAATGAGGTTGGTATGATAAATAAAAATTTGCTAAGTAAACGCACTAAATCTTTTTAAATATTAATGAGGAATTTGTACCACCAAATCCAAATGAATTATTCATCACAGTATTTATCTCTAATTTTCTTGAAATCATTGGATTGAAGTCTAGATTACAGGATGGATCTTGGTTAATTAAATTTATTGTTGGGGGCGCTATGTTATCTCTTAATGCTAATAAAGAAAAAACTGATTCAATTGCACCAGCTGCTCCTAAAGTATGTCCGGTCATTGATTTTGTAGAACTGACTAATGGTATTTCATTTTGAAAAATGGATTTTATTGCATTACATTCTGCTAAATCACCTAAAGGTGTTGAGGTTCCGTGAGCATTTATATAATCAATTTTTTCAAGCTGATCTCCACAATCATTAATTGCTTCTTGCATAGCGCTAGCAGCACCTCTTCCATCTTCAGGTGGAGCTGTCATGTGGTGAGCATCTGAACTCATCCCAAACCCTATGACCTCACCATATATTTGTGCGTTTCTAGACTTAGCATGTTCATATTCTTCTAATACTAAGGTTGCGGAACCATCTGATAAAACAAATCCATCTCTTTTGAGATCCCATGGTTTACTTGCAGTCAATGGATCTGATGACTCTGAGAGTGCTCTAGCAGCTATGAAACCACCAATTCCGAGAGGTGTGCTCGACATCTCACCTCCACCAGCAATCATCAAATCAGCGTCACCATAAGCAATTGTTCTTGCTGACATACCTATAGAATGACTTGCAGCCGAGCATGCAGTAACCGTGCTCATAGAAGGTCCTCTAAAGCCATGCTTTATAGAAATAAACCCAGCGGTCATATTTATAATTGAACCAGGGACAAAAAATGGAGATATTTTTTTATATCCAAAACTGTTAAGAAGATCATAATTTTTTTCAATATTAGATATTACACCAATTCCTGAGCCAAAATTTACACCTATTCTTGAATGATCAATTGACTTATCTATATCGGCATCTTTAATTGCTTGTATTGAAGAAATAAGTGAATATTGAATGAAAGGATCTAGTCTTCTAATTTCTTTGTTATCTAAGTAATCTTTTAGATCTAAATTTTTAATTCGACCACCTATGTTAATAGGTGAGTTGGGTATGTTAGTTTCGTTTAAAGTAATACCTGAAATGCCATTAATACAGGCATTCCAGGCATCATCAACACTATTTCCAATGGGTGAAACTATACCCATTCCTGTAACTACAACTCTTCTTTGTAGTTTCACTGACTTTAGGAATTAGAATTTATATAATCCACTGCCTCATTAACAGTTGAAATCTTTTCTGCATCCTCATCTGCAATCTCAAGATCAAACTCTTCTTCTAATGCCATAACCAATTCAACTGTATCTAATGAGTCAGCGCCAAGATCATCAACAAATGAAGAGTCGCTATTAACTTCTTCAATAGATGTTCCAAGCTGATCACTTACAATTTTTTTTACTCTTTCTTCAATACTCATATCATCTCCCGTGATAAAAAGAAAATCATTTTACATGTTTTTAAATTAAGTTGCATATTTTAATGCATAAAAAGACCGCCATCCACAGAGATGGTTTGTCCGGTTATGTACTCAGATTGATCAGATGCAAGAAAAAAAGCTAATTGAGAAATATCGTCTGTATTACCAAGTCTATTTAGAGGAATGTCAGATATTATTTTTAATTTAGCATCTGAATCAAGAAAATCAGTCATTTCTGTCTCAATAAAACCTGGGGCGATAGAATTAACATTTATATTTCTAGAACCAACTTCTTTTGCTAAAGATTTAGTGAAACCACCAAGCGCTGACTTAGAGGCAGAATAATTTACCTGACCTGGATTTCCCATTAGGCCAGATATAGAAGAAATATTTATAATTTTTCCATATCTATTTTTAACCATATCTTTTATAAAAGCTTTAGTGATATTAAATGTGCCAGTTAAATTAATATTTATGACATTATCCCAGTCATCATCTTTCATTCTTAAAAAGATCTGATCAGAGGTTATTCCAGCATTATTAATAATAATATTAGGTA